>JAEYYS010000234.1 GCA_023428335.1 Verrucomicrobiota bacterium
ATTGCACCGCGCCCGGCCGATCAAGCGGGTCCCATCCTCCAGCGACAGATGGATCTCGAAGTCCGTCATCTTGGGTCAAGGCTGGGGGGATTTGATCCGCACGCGCTGAGGCAAGGCCTCGGTCGCCATGGCCTGCCCGACCTCATCCACCGAGGGGTCCGCCAGCAAACTCAGGCCTTCCGGCAACCCCAGCGCCTGCAGGACGGCAGCGTAGATGCCGACGCTCACGGCAGGGTCACCCTGCTCGACCCGTTGCAAGGTGGAGCGAGAGGTGAAGGCGCGATCGGCGACCACCACCATCGGCAGTCGACGGCGGCGACGGGCATCGCGAATGTCCCCGCCCAGCTTGGCCAAGGCCTTGCGGACGGCGGCGGAACAAGGGTGAGGTGTCGGCATGATTTGTTCGCTTCGTGCAGCTTTATTGGCATTTAATGTCTCACGAAGCATTCATCATGACAAGTTGCTTCTTGAGAAAGAACAAGGGCAGGCCCTCGCGGGCATTTCAGATGTCGTCTGCCTTTGCGATCCTTGTGTTCCCTTGCGGCTGACACCGGTTCCCGTGTGTGCCGTTCAAACCTGAGGAATATCCAATATCCAACAAGGAACTCTGAATGACGAAGGGCTCCGGGTTCCGGACTTGGGCGTTGGGCATTCCTTGTTCGATATTCTATATTCCCTTCTTCGCCCCGTTCAAACCTGAGGAATATCCAATATCCAACAAGGAACTCTGAATGACGAAGGACTCTGGATTCCGGACTTGGGCGTTGGGCATTCCTTGTTCGACATTCAATCTTCCCTTCTTCGGCTCGTTCCCGCCCCTTTCCGTCTGTTCCGTAGGCACACCTTCACGACCCCGATAACGCGGGGCTTTGGACGGCGTATTCCTGCCTGCTCCATGCGTTGCCTTCTGCCTGCCAGTCTCCTGTTTCTGCCTGCCCTGCTGCCGGCGGCGGATTATGCGCGTGACATCAAGCCGCTGCTGCAGGAGCGCTGCTACGCCTGCCATGGCGCGCTCAAGCAGAAGGCGGGGCTGCGCATGGACACGGTCGCCCTGATGCGCCAGGGCGGCGACGCCGGCGACCTGTTCGCCCAGAACGGCGCCCTGCTGCTGGAGCGGGTCACGAGCCATGACCTCGATGAGCGCATGCCGCCTGAGGGCGAGGGCGCGGCGCTGACGCAGGAACAGATCGACCTGCTCAAGGCCTGGATCGCCGCCGGTGCGCCGGGGCCGGCCGATGAACAACCCGAGCCCGACCCGAACTCGCACTGGGCCTACCAGCGCCCTGAGGACCGCGGTGCTTCGATCGATGCGCTGCTCGATCAAAAACTCGCCGCGCGCGGCCTGAAGGCGCAAGCGCCGGCCGCGCCGGAAACCTGGCTGCGCCGTGTTTTCCTCGATCTCACCGGTCTGCCGCCTTCCCCGCAGGACATCCGCGAATTTCTGGCCACGCAAACGCCCGCGACCGCTGCCGCCGCGGCGACCGCACGCGCCCAGGTGGTCGACCGACTGCTCGCCTCGCCCCAGTACGGCGAACGCTGGGGTCGGCACTTCATGGATGTCTGGCGTTACTCGGACTGGTACGGCCTCGGCAACCAGCTGCGCAACAGCCAGAAGCACCTCTGGCACTGGCGCGACTGGATTGTCGAGTCGCTCAACACCGACAAGGGCTACGACACGATGATCCTGCAGATGCTCGCGGCCGATGAACTCGCGCCCGAGGACCGCGCGAACCTGCGCGCCACCGGCTTTCTCGCGCGCAGCTACTACCTCTTCAACCGCACCACCTGGCTCGACGACACGCTGGAGCACACCAACCGCGCCTTTCTCGGCCTGACGATGCAGTGCGTGAAATGCCACGACCACAAGTACGACCCCATCGATCACGCCGAGTATTACCGGATGCGCGCGGTGTTTGAACCGCTGCACGTGCGACTCGATCCGCAGCCCGGGGTGACCGACCTGGAAAAAGACGGCCTGCCGCGTGTCTTCGATCTCCACCTCGACCGCCCCACCTGGCGCCATGTGCGCGGCGATGACAAGAACGAGGACAAGTCGCGCCCTCTCGAACCCGGCGTGCCCAAGGCGCTGAAGGGCGCGGCCTTCGCCGTGCAACCGGTGGCGCTGCCGCCGACCAGCACCCGCCCGCTGCTGCTGCCCTTTGTGCTGCAGGATCAACTGCGCGTCGCCGAGGCGGAAATCCAAGCCGCCAGGGAGCAGCTTGCCAAGCTGGAAGCGACGACAACGCCTGCCGTGGCAAGGACCGCCAAGCCGGAACCTGCCAAGTCAACACCGGCAACTTTCGCGCCCTTGACCGACGACTTCCAAGCCGAGCAACCCGGACGTTATGAGCGTCTCGCCGGCGACTGGCGTTGGAGTGCGGGCCGTCTGCGCCAACTGGAGACGGGCATGAAGCGGCGCCAGCTCGAGCTGCGCCAGCCGCACCCGCGCGACTTCACCGCGACCACCCGCTTCACGATCACCGGCGGCGACAAATGGAAGTCGGTCGGTCTCGCCTTTGACGGTGTCGGCCACGACGACACGCTCGTCTATGCCAGTGCCGTCGAGGGGGGCAGCAAGGTGCAGGTGTCGCTCAGCCGCGCGGGCAAGACCAGTTATCCCGCCGGCGCCGCCAAGGCCCTGCCGATCCGCACCGGCCAGCCTTACGAGCTGGAACTGCGCGTGCGCGGCGACCTGCTCAACGTCCGGCTCGACGGTCAATTGATTGTCACCTACCAGCTTAGCGATCGCCCCGCCGAGGGTCGCCTGCGCCTCGCTGCCTTCGATGCCGCCGCCGACTTCCATGCCCTGCACGTGGCTGCTCTCGCCCCCGAGGTGCCGATGCAGCAGGCCGGCCAGGCGCCGCAGCTCGCCACTGCCCATCAACGGCAGCTCGCCCGCCTCCGCCTGGCTCTCGCCGAGACCCGCCCCGTCTGGTTGCGCGCCGTGCATGCCGCCGAGAGCCGGCCGACCGACCAGGCCCTCGCCCGCGCCGCAGCCAGCGCCGATGCGCGACGCCGACTGGCCCAGGCCGAGGTCGACCTGTTTCAGGCCGAGCACAGCGCCGATCTCAAGGACGCCAAAAAGAAAGCGGCCGCCGGGAAAAAACTCCAGGAGGCACGCACCGCGTTGGCGGAGGCCCGCAAGAAGGTCGCGGAGCCTGGCGACACCTACAGCCTGGTGCGCGCCAGCTTGAAAGCCCAGGAAGGTCCGGATGAAGCCGGCAACACCGAGGTGCAGCGTTTCCCGGAAACCAGCAGCGGTCGTCGCCTGGCCCTGGCGCGCTGGATCGCCGACGAGGCCAACCCGCTGACCGCGCGCGTGCTGGTCAACCATGTCTGGCTGCGCCACTTCGGCACGCCGCTGGTGGCGGATGTCAGCGACTTCGGTCGACGCAGCCCGGCACCGCTGCATCAGGATGTGCTCGACACCCTGGCCGTGCGTTTCATGAAGAACGGCTGGAGCCTGAAATGGCTGCACCGCGAGCTGGTGCTCAGCACGGCCTACGCCCGCCTGTCCTCGAACGCCGGCGCCGATGCCCCAACGCTGGCCGCCGATCCCGACAATCTGCACTACTGGCGCATGAACGCCCGTCGCCTGGAAGCGCAGGCGGTGCGCGACAGCCTGCTGCAGGTCAGCGGCCGACTTGATCCCAGCCTCGGCGGTCCAACCCTCGATCCGGTCAAGCTCGAGACCACCGCCCGCCGCTCGGTCTACTTCAACCAGACCGCCCACGAGCAGAACCTCTTCCTCGGGGTCTTCGACAACGCCAGCGTGCTCGAGTGCTACCGGCGCGAGGAAAGCGTCGCTCCGCAGCAGGCGCTGGCCTTGGTGAACAGTCGCCTGTCGCACGACTGCGCCACCGCCCTGGCCGAGCGCCTCAAGGCGCGCGACGACCACGACTTCATCCGCGAGGGTTTCCTTGCCGTGCTGGGTCGCCACGCCAGCGCCGAGGAGACCGCCGCCTGCCTGGAATCGCTCGCCCAGCTCAGCCGTCCGCTGGTCCTGCAGGCCCTGTTCAATCACAACGACTTCGTCACCGTGCGGTGAAGACGTTCAGGAGGGATCCTCGTCTTCCTCCAGGTGGAAGGCGTGCAGCACCCGGTGCGCCACCGGCGCCAGCACGATGCCCATGACGCCGATGAAGACCAGGCCGCAGAACAGGGCGTAGGCACTGGCAAAGAGCTTGCCGGCATCGCTGCGCATCTCGCTCACCGGCCCCATGCCGCCGAGGATCATCGAGGCATTCTCCAAGGCCTCCAGCCAGGACAGATCCTCGAAATGGTGATAGCCCAGCACGCCGATGCCCAGCGCCACGGCCACCACCAAGGTGGCGATGAAGCCGTGGCGGAAGAGTCGGCCGGCAAAGGCCCAACGGGAAGCAAGCGGACGGCCCCTGGACTCGAACATGCGACAACGAAACACGCGGCCGACCAGGACGCAAGCGACGCGTAGGCGCGCTCTCCCCCAAGCCCTCGTTCTGGCGAACGAGCCTACCTCCGCGTAGGCGACCTCGCCAGAGGGCGGGGCTCGATCACCCACGATGCCGCCTCCTCCAAGCCCTCGTTCTGGCGAACGAGCCCACGGCCCCCGAGGATCTTCACCACCGCTGAAGCATTGGTCGCGGACGCAGCGTATTCTGCCCGAGCACTTCATGTTCCCCGACCTTCTCCAGCGCCGTCCCTTCCTCACCGGCCTGTCCGGCATCGCCCTGCAGGCGCTGCTGGCGCGCGAGGCCGAGGCCGCGGGTGGCGGGCGAGCGCCCGACGGCCTGCCGATGCATGCACCGAAGGCGAAGCGGGTCATCTGGCTGTTCATGCGCGGCGGCGTCAGCCACATGGAGAGCTTTGACCCGAAACCGGCGCTCAACCGCTACGCCGGCAAGTCGATCCCCGAAACGCCCTTCAAGGACGTCCAGGATCCGGAGAAGCTCAAGAAGGTACGTGTCGTCGTCGTCAACGACGCCAACGGCCAGCAGCGCAATGTCATCTACCCACTGCAGATCGGTTACCAGAAGTACGGCCAGTGCGGGGTCGAGATCAGCGACTGGTTCCCGCACATCGGCTCCTGCGCCGATCAGATTGCCTTCATCCGCAGCATGTGGACGACCGATGACAATCACGGCGCCCAGGTGCAGTTCCACAGCGGTCGCCACATGCTCGAACCGCGCGCCCCCACCCTCGGCGCCTGGGTCAACTGGGGGCTGGGCAGCCTGACCGACAACCTGCCGTCCTTCGTCAGCATGGGCCCGCGCTTCTTCGACACGCGCGACGGCCATTACCTCGGCCCGGCCCACGACGCCGTGAAGCTCAGCGTCGATCCGCAGAACCCGCTCGCCTACGCCACCTCCGAGGGCGGCATCGCCCGCCCGCAGCAGGCCGCACAGTTCGACCTCGTCCAGCGCCTCAACCGGCTCGCCGCCGCCGAGCACCCCGGCGACGCCATGCTCGCCGCGCGCCTGCGCAGTTACACCCTCGCCTACCGGATGCAGACCGCCGTGCCGGAAACGCTCGACCTCGCCGACGAAAGCGAGGAGACGAAGCGGCTGTACGGTCTCGACCAGAAGGTCACCGAACCCTTTGCCCGCCAGTTGCTGGTCGCCCGCCGGCTCGCCGAACGCGGCGTGCGCTTCATCCAAATCCTCCACGGAGATGGCGCCGCCGGTGCCTGGGATTCCCACTCCGGGCTGAAAAAGAACCATTCCGCGCTGGCCACGCAGGTCGACAAGCCGATCGCCGGCCTGCTCAAGGACCTCAAGCAGCGCGGCCTGCTCGACGACACCCTGGTGGTGTTCGGCACCGAGTTCGGCCGCACCCCCGGCTCGCAGGGCGCCGACGGCCGCGACCACCATCCCTTCGGCTTCAGCGTCGGGATGGCAGGCGGCGGCATCAAGGGCGGCACGATCCACGGCGCCACCGACGAACTCGGTTTCCACGCGGTGGAACACCCGCATTACGTCACCGACATTCACGCCACCGTCCTGCACCAGCTCGGCCTGAACCCGCACCGCATGGAGGTACCGGGTCGCAAGCGCCTGGAGCGCGACTTCGGCAAGGTGATCCGCGAAATCCTTGCCTGACAGACCGCTCAGCCCCGCGCCTGCCCGCCGCGCCAGAAGCCGCCCTTGGCGCGCGGCTCCAATTCCAGCTCCAACTGCACCTCGCCCTGGTTCGGGTCGTAGAGATCGCGACGGCGGACCAGGCGACCGGAATCGGCATGGATGAGGTGACGCAGGTGATCGAGCAGGCGCGGCAGCTTGGCGTGTTTGGAACTGTTCATGGAAACACATGTTTAAGGGATATTGAAACACTGTTCAAGTGAACTTTTTGAAAATCGATCGTGGCCAGCTGCCTGCAATCCGGGTTTGACCTCGTCGCCGCCCCGCGGTGAATGCGCCATGTCCGCCTCGCCCCGCACCCGCCTGACCATTCCGGAGTACGCCATGGCCCTGGCCCACGTCGCCAGCCTGCGCTCCGAGGACCCCTACCGCAAGGTCGGCGCGGTGGCGATCGACTTCGACAACCGGGTCATCGGCACCGCCTACAACGGACTCGCACCCGGCTACGATGCCGCCCAGGAGTTTTGGGCCGACCGCGATGAGCGCCGCAAGTACATGCTGCACGCCGAGGTCAACCTCTGCAGCCTGTTCACCCGCGGCAACGTGCGCCTGGTCGCCTGCACGACCAAGCCCTGCACGAGCTGCATGCAGATGCTCTGCGCCTACGGGGTGAAGGAGGTGTACTACCGCGACGACTATCCCGAGTCCGAGGCCGACGCCATTGCCCAGCGCTATGGCATCGCCCTCGTCAACCTGACCGACTATCCGCAGATCGTCTCCGGGCTGGACGTCGGCGCCTGAGGATCGCTTCAGCTGAGCGAGTTGCCGACCACGGCCATCGTTTCGCGCTGGCGCTTCTCGACGAAGGCCCGCGCCTTCGCCGCCTTGGCCTTGGCCGTCGCCGGATCCTTGGCGACGGCGAGCACGGCCGGCACGATGCCGGCCAGCTGCGCTTCCTGATCGAGATCGAACAGCCATTCGTCGAGGCCGATGTCGCGCCACATGAAACCCTTGCTGGTCTGCTCGGCCCAGCGACAGACGATCGCCGGGATGCCGTTGCCGATGCACATGATCGGGCTGTGCATCTCGTTGCCGAACAGGCCGGCGCTGCGCACGTAGGTGCTCAGGGCCTCGCCCGTCAGCCAGTAGTCGGGACGCCAGACGACCTTCTTTTTCACATCCTCAGGCAGCGGGTCATAGAGCAGTTCTTTGCCAACCGCCATCTGGGTGCGATCCTCGGGACAGACCAGCACCTTGAGGTCGGTCTGGCGCACGACCTCGATGATGGCCTGGCGCAGTTGCGCGTGGTCATGCTCCTTGAGCTCCTCGTTGCGCGCGTGCTTGACCGGATCCATCGCCGCCTTCTTTTCCGGAATCGTCCAGTACGGCGTGTAGCGCAGGCGCGGGATGCAGCAGAGGAACTTGCCCTCTTCCAATCCGTGCTTCTCCAGGAAGGCCAGCGCCTTGGCATCGTCGCGCAGGTCGGTGGCAAAGGCGCCATCGGGACCGAACTCCAGAATCGGACAGGTGCAGCCGAGCTCGCGGGCGAGGCCGAGCGAAACGGAATCGCGGAAGAAGACAAAGCGCGCCTGGTTGAAGACATCGAGCGTCTTCGCCACGGCCGCCTGGGGCGAATCCTGGGTCGAGGTCGAGCCGCGCGCGGCGAAGGTGATGCCGTAGATGCCGTAGGGTTTGCCGGTCGCTTCGCGCCAGCGCAGGACATCGTTCTGCGCGACGAGCGACGGACCCGAACCGTGCAGCAGGAAGTCGCACTCGGTGAAGGCCTTTTCGATCTCGGCCTTCGACTTCAGCAGGCGCACCTTGGGAAACCGCGCCTGCAGCAGCGCATCGACGCCGTTGTCGATCTTGCTCGGCCACAGCCAGACCTCGACCTCGGGCAGGTGCTTTTCCAGCAGGGCGAGCACGCCCGGCGTGTGGGCGATGTCGCCGATGTTGACGGTCTGCCAGGACGAACGCAGCACCAGGCGCGGCGCGCGGCCCTCGCGGGCGGCGACGGACGACAGGCTGGCGGCGAGGGCGGAAGCGAGGAAGTGACGACGATTCATGACGTCCTGACATCCCACAAGCCCGCGCCCGATGCAACCCAAGCGTCACTTCACCGGCGGCTCAGACCACGACGTTGACCAGCTTGCCGGGCACGACGATGACCTTTTTCACCGGCTTGCCTTCCATGAACTCCTGGACGCGGGCGCTGGCGAGGGCGATCACCTCGATCTCCTCCTTGCTCGCCGCGACCGGCACGCGCGCCTTGTCGCGTAGCTTGCCGTTGACCTGGAAGACGATCTCCACCTCATCTTCAATGAGGGCGGCGGGATCGAAGGCCGGCCAAGCGGCGTCGCTGAGAAAACCCGGGGTCGCCAGGTGCGGGAAGCGGGCGCGGATCTGCGCGTTCAACTCCTCGGCCAGGTGCGGCGCGAAGGGACTGAGCACGCGCAGGAAGGTGGCCACGGCACCGGCCGGCTTCACCTCGGCCCCGGTGAAGGCGTTGGTGCAGACCATCATCTGGCTGATCCCGGTGTTGAAGCTCAGCTTCTCGATGTCCTCACCGCACTTCTTGATCGTCTCATGCAGCACCTTGGTCAGGGCCTTGTCGGCCGGCACGTCCTGCAGGGCCTTCGACGGACTCCAGACGCCCTCGTCATCGACCTCCATGACCAGTCGCCAGACGCGGGCGAGGAAGCGGTACACGCCCTCGACGCCCTTCATGCTCCAGGGTTTCACCTGTTCGAGCGGCCCCATGAACATCTCATACAGGCGCAGGGCATCGGCGCCATACTCGCGCACGACGTCGTCGGGATTGACGACGTTGCCGCGCGACTTCGACATCTTCTGACCGTCCTCGCCGAGGATCAGGCCCTGGTTGACGAGGCGCTGGAAGGGTTCGGGCGTGCTCACCTGACCGAGGTCGTAGAGCACCTTGTGCCAGAAGCGCGCGTAGAGCAGGTGCAGCACGGCGTGTTCGGTGCCGCCCACATACAAATCGACACCGCCAGGCTTGCCGCCGCCCATCCAGTAGTTCTCCGCGGCTTCGCCAACAAAGCGCTCGCTGTTCCGCGCATCGCAGTAGCGCAGGTAGTACCAGCGGGAGCCGGCCCACTGCGGCATGGTGTTCAACTCGCGCGTCGCCGTGGCGGAATAGCGCACCCAGTCGGTCGCCTTCGACAGCGGCGGTTCGGGCGTGCCGGTCGGTCGGAAATCCTCGAGGTCCGGCGGCATCAATGGCAGCTCGCCTTCCGACAGGCCGCGGTGCTGGCCGTCTTCCCAAATGATCGGGAAGGGTTCACCCCAGTAGCGCTGGCGACTGAACAGCCAGTCGCGCAGCTTGAAATTCACGGTGCCCTTGCCGAGGCCTTTTTCCTCCAGCCAGGCGGTGATACGGTGCTTCGCATCAGGGGTGGTCAAGCCGTCAAGGAAGCCGCTATTGATCGCGACACCGTCGTCCGTGTACCCCTGCCAGTCCTTGCCCTCCGGCGGCTGCACCACCTGCTTCACCGGCAGGCCAAACTTCTGGGCAAACTCAAAGTCGCGCTCGTCATGCGCCGGCACGGCCATGATGGCGCCGGTGCCGTAGCCCATGAGCACGTAGTCGGCGATCCAGATCGGGATGCGCTCCTGGTTGACCGGATTGATGGCGTAGGAACCGGTGAACACCCCGGACTTGTCCTTGGCCAGCTCCGTGCGCTCGAGGTCGCTCTTGCGCGAGGTCTTCTCGCGATAGGCCTCGATCTCGGCCGCCTGCTCCTCGCTGGCCAGCACGTCGACCAGCGGATGCTCCGGCGCCAGCACCATGTAGGTCGCGCCAAACAGGGTGTCGGGCCGGGTGGTGAAGACGGTGATGTCAGGGTTTGAAATCTGAGATTGGAGATCGGCGATCGCGAAGCGCACCTCCGCGCCCTCGCTGCGGCCGATCCAGTTGCGCTGTAGCAGCTTGATGCTCTCCGGCCAGTCGAGGCCGTCGAGTTCGTCAATGAGGCGCTGGGCGTAGGCGGTGATGCGCAGCATCCACTGGCGCATGGGGCGACGCTCGACCGGGTGGCCGCCGACCTCGCTCTTGCCGTCGATGACCTCCTCGTTCGCCAGCACGGTGCCGAGCGCCGGGCACCAGTTCACCGGCGCCTCGCTGACGTAGGCCAGGCGACGCGCGTCGATCTCGGCGCGGCTGAGCCCCTGCGCCTCCAGCTCGCTGACCGGGTGCGCCCTGCCATCGTCGCCGACGTAGCTGTTGTACAGCTTCAGGAAGATCCACTGCGTCCACTTGAAGTAGCCGGGATCGGTGGTGTTGACCTCGCGGCTCCAGTCGTAGGCAAAGCCGAGGCTCTTCAGCTGCTTGGTGAAGTTGGCGATGTTCGCCTCGGTGGTGACACGCGGGTGCGTGCCGGTCTTGATCGCGTACTGCTCGGCCGGCAGGCCGAAGGCGTCCCAGCCCATCGGGTGCAGGACGTTGAAGCCGCTCATCTTCTTGAAGCGACCAATGATGTCGGTGGCCGTGTAGCCCTCGGGGTGACCGACGTGCAGGCCCTGGCCGCTCGGGTACGGGAACATGTCGAGCACGTAGTACTTCGGCTTCGAGGCATCGAAGTCGGGATCGCCGGGGTTGGGCGTGCGGAAGGCGTTCTGCGCCTCCCATTCGCCCTGCCACTTCGGCTCGAACTCGGAAAAAGGAAAGGCTTTGCGCGGCTCGCTGGACATAAGGGGTCGCCAAGAAGGCACGCGCGGCGCGTTGCGCAACCCTGGAGTGCGACGGGCTCGGGGCGGAAAAAACCTCTGGCATCCGGCCCGCGGACGTTCTATTTGGACATGGCCACGGCCGTGCCGTGCGCCCAAACCCCAGGCTATGTCATCCCTCCAGGCCATCCGCGACGCCCTGAAGCAGTCGCCCGACAACGTCTCGCTGCTCCTGCTCCACGGCCACGCCTGCCTGGACCAGCTTCAGCTCGACGAGGCACGCAGTGCCTTCGAGCGTGTTTTGTCGCTGGATCCCGGCCATGCCGACGCCCAGATCGGGGTGGCGCGGGTGCTGTTCCTGCAGGGCGATGCCTCCGGGGCCGCTGTGCGCGCCGAACGCGTCCTGCTCCAGGAACCCGATCACGCCCAGGCTCACCTGCTGCTCTGCCGGGTCTACCTGAGCGAACACGACCGCGCCAAGGCCGTCGAACACTTTGACCGCGCCGCCCAGCTCGACGGCAGCGTCGCCGATCCCGCCCTCGAGAAGGAACTCGGCCGCAGCGCCCGCGAGGCCCGTCGCACCGCCCCCGCCCCGTCCCTGCCGGAACTGCCCGGCCTGGCCGACTTCAGCGACGATGCTGAAGGCGGTGCCGAGGCCTATGAGGATCCCTTCGATGAGCCGCCCTATGACTGGCGTCCCGAGACCTTTTATGCCCCCGGCGATCCCCAGCGCTTCGGCACCAGCTTTGCCGATGTCGGCGGCATGGAGGAATTGAAGGAGGAGATCCGCCTGAAGATCACCTACCCGCTGCAGTTCCCGGACCTGTACAAGGCCTACGGCCGCGGCACCGGCGGCGGCATCCTCATCTACGGCCCGCCCGGCTGCGGCAAGACCCTCATGCTGCGCGCGGTCGCCGGCGAGGTGCCCTGCAATTATCTGTCGGTCGGCCTGCACGAGATCTTCGATCCCTACTTCGGCAGCACCGAGCGCAACCTGCACCAGATCTTCGAGACCGCCCGCGCCAACGCGCCCTGCGTACTGGTGTTCGACGACCTCGACTCGCTCGCCCAGGACCGTCGCCACGTCCGCGAAAGCCAGATGCGCAACCTGGTGAACCAGTTCCTCCATGAAATGGACGGCCTGCGCGACAACCCGCGCGTGCTGGTCATCGGCGCCACCAACCAGCCCTGGCAGATCGACCCCGCCTTCCGTCGCCCGGGCCGCTTCGACCAGGCCATCTTCGTGCCGCCACCCGATGCCGCCGCCCGTGCCGAGATCATCTCCCTGCAGGCCCGCGGCAAACCGATCTCGAACCTCGACGTGCCGGCCCTGGTCGCCGCCACCGAAGGCTTCTCCGGGGCCGACCTCGAATGGGTGTTCAGTCGCGCCGCTGAGATGACCCTCTCCGCCGCCATCCACAGCGGCCAGGCCGTGCCGATCCCGATGGACCTGCTGCTCAACGTCGCCCGCGGCCACGCGCCGACGACCCAGTCCTGGTTCGAAGGCGCCCGCAGCCACGCCACCCAGTCGGCCCCCGACGGCTACTTCAACGAGGTCCGCAAGTTCCTCGGCGTGCCCTCGCCCAAGGAACGGTAAGAGGTGGGGCGGGCTGTCCCAGCCCGCCGTGCATCACCCGGGGACGCGCTGCGTCACGTCCGACTTCCGTAGGCGGGCTTGGGTCGCATCACCCAGCCCGGCGCCCTGAGAC
>JAEYYS010000241.1 GCA_023428335.1 Verrucomicrobiota bacterium
GCGCGGCCCTGCACGCCGCGAAGCACGGCCGCGTCGCCGTGGTCACCAAGCGCGGCGCGCTCGATTCCAACTCCAACTGGGCCCAGGGCGGCATCGCCTGCGTCACCAGCGACGAGGACTCGATTGAAAAACACGTTCAGGACACCCTGATCGCCGGCGCCGGTCTCTGCCGCGAGGACGCCGTGCGCACCATCGTCAGCGAGGGCCCCGAGCGCATTGCCGAACTCGTCGAGTGGGGCGTGCACTTCGACCAGCGCGAGTCGCCCGAGGGCCACCTCGAGTTCGACCTCACCAAGGAAGGCGGCCACTCGAAGCGCCGCGTCCTGCATGCCGCCGACGCCACCGGTCGCGAGATCTCGGAAAAACTGCTCGCCGCCGTGCGCGCCGAACCGGCCATCACGGTGCTGGAGAACCACTTCGCCATCGACCTTATCACCACGGCCAAGCTCGGCTTCGTCTCCGAGGACCGCGTGCTCGGCCTGCACGTCCTGCGCGAGACCGACGGCAGCGTCGTCACCCTGCGCTCCGACCGCGTCATCCTCGCCACCGGCGGCTGCGGCCGCGTCTACCTGTACACTACCAATCCGCGCGTCGCCACCGGCGACGGCGTGGCGATGGCCTGGCGCGCCGGTGCCAGCGTCGCCAACATGGAGTTCATCCAGTTCCATCCGACCTGCCTGTACCACCCGCAGAAGCGCTCCTTCCTCATCACCGAGGCCATGCGCGGCGAAGGCGCCCGGCTGATCGGCAAGGACGGCCGCGAGTTCATGCAGGACTACGACCCGCGCGGCTCGCTCGCCCCGCGCGACATCGTCGCCCGCGCCATCGACCACGAGATCAAGCGCACCGGCGGCCCCTGCGTCTACCTCGACATTTCGCACAAGCCGGCCGACTTCGTCACCTCGCACTTCCCGAACATTTACAAGGCCTGCCTGGAGGTCGGCATCGACATCACGCGCGACCCCATCCCGGTCGTGCCGGCCGCCCACTACCAGTGCGGCGGCGTCGTCACCGACGTCAACGGCGCCACCCGCGTGCGCGGCCTGTGCGCGGTCGGCGAGGTCGGCTGCACCGGCCTGCACGGCGCCAACCGCCTGGCCAGCAACTCGCTGCTCGAATGCCTGGTGCTCTCGCGCCGCGCCGTCGACCACCTCGTGCGCAAGCTGCCGACCGGCCGCGAATCCCTGCAGGACCACCCCGTGCCCGACTGGCAGAGCGGCGACGCCGTCGACAACGACGAACTCGTCGTCATCTACCACAACTGGGATGAGATCCGCCGCCTGATGTGGGACTACGTCTCCATCGTCCGCACCGGCAAACGCCTGCAGCGCGCCGCCGCCCGCCTGCGCAACCTCAAGCGCGAGGTCCAGGAGTTCTACTGGAACTTCCGCATCACCAGCGAACTGCTCGAGCTGCGCAACCTCGTCGACACCGCCTCCCTCATCGTCGAATGCGCCATCCGCCGCCACGAATCGCGCGGCCTGCACTACACCCTCGACTTCCCCGACAGGGACGAGTCGCGCCCAGCGCAGGACACCGTGCTGCGGCGCTATTGAGAGGCCCTCCGACGTCCAACAGGCAAGGTTCAGGGACGCGGATTCCGCAGGCGGCAGCCGCGGCCATCGCCGATCTCTTCTTCGGCGGTGTGGCCCGCCTGCCTCAACCGAGTTTTTCGCGTTCCTTGACCAGGTCCTCGCGGCCTTGGCGCTCGGTGTACTCGAGGTGACCGTCCTTGCCGAAGACAAGCGGACGCTCGTCGTCGGTGAGCAGCTTCACCGTGCGGCCGTCGTGATCCTGAATGGTCGAGTGCTCGAAGTGGAACTGGCGCAGGGCGCCGCCAAAGGCGCGCGTCAGATTTTGCTCGGTGAACACCTCCTCGGTCGGCCCGTAGGCCAGCACGGTGCGATGGATCAGCACTACCTGGTCGCAGAACTCCGGCACGCTGCCGAGGTTGTGGGTGGAGACGAGGATGATGTGGCCTTCCGATCGCAGCGCGCGCAGCAGCTCGATGATGGCGGCCTCGGTCTGCACGTCGACGCCGGTGAAGGGCTCGTCGAGCAGCATGATGCGGCCCTGCTGGGCGAGGGCTCGGGCGAGGAAGACGCGCTTTTTCTGACCGCCCGACAGCTCGCCGATCTGGCGGTCGCGGTAATCGGCCATGCCGACCCGCTCCAGGCTCTCCAGGGCGAGGCGCTTGTCCTTGGCGCTGGGCAGGCGCAGGAAATTCATGTGGCCGTAACGACCCATCAGCACCACGTCCCAGACGCTGACCGGGAAGGTCCAGTCGACTTCCTCCGCCTGCGGCACATAGGCGACGAGCTGGCGTTTGCGCGAGGCCTCGACCGGCGCGCCGGCGATGCGGATGCGGCCGCGGGCGGGGCGGACAAAGCCCATGATCGACTTGAACAGGGTGCTCTTGCCGCTGCCGTTGACGCCGACCAGGGCGCAGATCGTGCCGGGGCCGAGCTGGAAGGAGGCGTCGCGCAGGGCGACGTGGCCGTTCGGATAGGCCACGGTGACGTCCGCAACCTCGATGGCGAGCGGCGTGTCCGGCATGGGTGTCAGGGAGAGGTGAAGGCCTGCGCGAGGGCGCGGGCATTGTAGTGCAGCAGGTCCAGATACGTCGGCACGGGGCCGTCGGGACCGGTCAGCGAGTCCACATACAGCACTCCAGCGTAGCGCGCACCTGTTTCCTTGGCGACCTGGCGCATGGCCTTGTCACTCACCGTGCTTTCCGAAAACACCGCCGGGATGCCCTGGGCGCGCACCGTGTCGACGACCCGGCGCACCTGCTGCGGCGTGCCCTCCTCGTCGGCATTGATTGGCCAGAGGTAGAGTTCCTTGAGGCCGAAGTCGCGGGCCAGATAGGAAAAGGCGCCTTCGCTGGTGACCAGCCAGCGGCGGTTCTCCGGCACGGCGGCGAGGGCCTCGCGCACCGGCGCCTCGACGGCGCGCAGGCGCTCCGCGTAGGCGGCGGCGTTGGCGGCATAGACGGCCGCGTTGGCCGGGTCGAGCTCGCTGAGGGCGCGGCGGATGTTCTCGACGTAGATGAGCGCATTGGCCGGCGACATCCAGGCGTGCGGGTTGGGCTTGCCCTCATAGGGGCCCTCGCCGATGCCCATGGGCTGAATGCCCTCGCTGAGCACGGCCGAGGCGGCGCCCTGTGCCCGCTGGAAGAAGCGTTCAAACCAGCGCTCCAGGCCGAGGCCGTTCCAAAGCACAAGGTCGGCGTCCTTGACCTTGACCAAGTCCTGCGGGGTCGGTTCGTAGTCGTGGATCTCCGCGCCGGGTTTGGTGATCGACTCGACCACGGCGGCATCGCCAGCGACGTGGCGGGCCATGTCGGCGAGGATGGTGAAGGTGGTCAGCACGCGCTTGCGGCCGTCGGCCGGTGTTTCCGGCGCGGGACTGCAGGCAATGAGCGTGAGGGCGGCGAGCAGGAGCAGGGGTTTCATGGCGGGTTAAAAGCGAAAGCTGACCCCGGAGAAGACACCGAAGTCCGGCGCCGGCCGGTTCAGGCCGAGGCGGACCCCGGCATCGAAAACCAGGGTGGGGGTGAGAGCAAAAGTCAGGCCGGTGTTGAACAGGCCCTGGTAGGCCGTGTCGTTGCCGGCGATGCCGACCAACTCCAGATACGTGCCGAGGCGCTCGGTGAGACCGATGCCGACCGTCGCCGAGTGCAGCCATTCAAGGTCGTGACCGCCGGTCTCGGCATCGTGCACGAGGTCGATCTCCCCCATCAGGCCGAGAGTGACGCGCTCGGACAACGGCAGGCCGAAGGGCAGGATCAAACCGCCGGCCCAGGCCTGGTCGCTGACGTCGGTGTGGGTGGGCACGGTCACGTAGGGCATGAGCGCCAGCGCCGGGCCGCCGTCGTCATTGCCAAAGAGATTGTGCTTCAAGCGCAGCGTCAGATCGCCAAACCCGGTGGTGCGGGTGCTGTCGCCACGCTCCGAGACCCCGGCGACCGCGTGGCTGTTGACGATGAGCTGCAGGTCGGTGGCATCGCCGAGGCCGGCCTTGAGGTTGACCTGTCCGTAGATCCACTGCGTCTCGCGCAGGCCGCTGGCGTGGTCGCGACTGTAGTCGAACAGGCTGGCCTCGACCTGGAACAGGCCGGCCGGGACGGTGTAGGGCGATTCCGTGGTGTCGGGCCGGTCCGTGCTCATCGGCCGGGGTTCGGCGGCGAGCAGGGGGCCGGCGACAGCAAGCAGGCAAAGGATCCAATGATTGGCGGGCATAGCAATGTTAGTCCGGTCTAATTCTTCAAGCCGAGGCCGCTGGCAAGCGGAAAAGATAGGCCGGGCTAACTTTTCGAGGTCGGTGCTGGCAAAAAGCGGTTGTCCGGCGCCGGTCCGGCGGGCATCCATGAGCGATGCCGCCCAAGCGCCAAGAGCCGACCGCCCATGTCCATTCCCCGGCCATGGAGGATTACCTCGAGCAGATCCACAATCTGATCGAGGCCAAGGGCTACGCGCGGGTGGTCGACATCGCCGGCCATTTGGGGGTGTCGCAGGCCAGCGTCACCAACATGATCCAGCGGCTGGATGCCGAGGGCTACGTGGTGTACGAACGCTACCGTGGGGTGACCCTGACCGAGGCCGGGCGCGAGATTGGCCGGGCAATTGCGCGTCGCCACGAGGTGCTGACCCGCCTGCTCGCCGGCTTCGGCCTCGACCCCAAGACCGTGCATGAGGACGTCGAGGGCATGGAGCATCACATCAGTCGCCAAACGCTGGAAGTGCTGACCCTGCTCATGGAGGAATTGGAGGGCAATGCCGAGTTGATGGCGCGTCTCAAGCGCAAGCTGGCGCGGGGCTGACCCGATAGATTCCCTTGCCGACCGCGTAGTTGAGGCGGAGATTGAATGATCCGCATGCCTCGCATTCACACTGCCCATCGACCTGGCTGCCGCCTGCTGGCGCGGCTGGTCCACGGCTTGGTGCTGGCCTGCTGGCTGCTCTCCTCGCATGGCATCGCCCCGGTGCTGGTGCTGGCCGCGGCCAAGGCCGACGGCGATCACCGCATCGAAGTCGATGCCCAGGCGCGGGGCTCGGTGACCCTGGTGCTCGCCCATGAGCGGAACGAAGTGGTGGAACACCGCCATGGCGCACTCTGCGAGCTGATCCTCAGCTTTGCCGTCAACCGCAGCGCCTCCGGTCCCGACCACGTGCTGAGTTTCAAATCCGTCGATGAAAGCCAGGTGCGCGAGGCCTCGACGGCTTCGCCCCTGCCGATCGCCTGCCCGCCCGTGCGGGTGCTGGCGCGCGTCCCGGTCGCCCCCCTGCCGCGTCCCCTCTGGCGCGGCAAACCGGCGCGACCCTGGTCGCCCGGTCCCGGCGTGAAGGAAAGTCGCACCCGACTGGTGTGTTGAGCCGGGCCTGAAGGCCCACCCATGGGAGCACCCGCGTGCCCCATCCCGCCGGCATCCTCAGGATCCGGCCACTGCTCACCCCCACCCCCGTCTGTTGCCATGTCTTTTTCCCTCCGTACTTCCCTGCTCTGCCTGCTCGCCGCCGCCTCTGCCGGCGCCAGCCCCGTCTCCGTCACCTCCCTGGTCCAGAAAGCTCTGGCCACCCACCCCGAACTGCGTTTCTACGAAGCCCAGGTCGACGCCGCCCGCGGCGGCAAAACCACCGCCGGTGAAATCGCCAACCCCGAACTGCTGACCGGTGTCGGCAACTGGCGCGTGCGCGATCTCGCCACCGGCGGTGTCAGCGACGGCCCCACCTGGTCGGTCCAGCTCACCCAAACCTTCGAATGGCCCGGCCGCCTGGCCCTGCGCAAGGCCATCGCCCAAAAGGACATCGAACTCGCCCAGCTCGGCGTCGAACAGTTCCGCACCGCGCTCGCCGCGCGCGTGCAAAACCTCTGCTGGAAGGTGCTCGCCGGTCAGGAAAAGACCCGCGCCGCCGAGGAGGTGGCCAAGCGCTACCTGTCGCTGGCGACCGTGCTGCTGCAGCGCGATCCCGCCGGAGCGGCGCCGCGGCTGGAGGCGCGCATCGTGCAGGCCAACGCCCTCAACCTCAGCGCCGCCGCCGCCGCCGCCCGCAACGAGCTCGAAGCCGCCCGCTTTGAACTCAACCAGCTGCTCGGCGAAAAACCCGGCCAGTCGGTCGAGCTGCGCCGCGACACGGTGACCCTGAATCCGCCGCCGACCCTGGAGTCCCTGCTCGCCAGTGCCCGCCGCCACAACTTCGACCTGCGCGCGCGCATGCTCGACGTCCAGCAGCAGGGCTACGAGGTGAAGCTCGCCGAAAACGAGCGCTGGCCCGCCATCAGCGTTGTGCCCTTCGTCCAGCGCCAGAAGAACGAGACGCGTGAAACCCAGGCCGGCATCGGCATCTCCATTCCCCTGCCGCTGTGGAATCGCAACAAGGGTGCCATCGACAGCGCCAAGGCCCGCCAGGTGCAGGCAGAGGTGATGCTCACCGCCCAGATGCGCCAGCTCGAACGCGAGGTCGCCGCCGAGGCCAGCCATTACCGCATCCACGTCGAGGAACTCGCGAAGTGGCCGGGTGACACCCTCGACAGCTTCCGTCAAGCGGCGGCCGAGGCCGACGAACACTACCGCCTCGGCGCCCTGCCGCTGGCGACCTACACCGAGCTGCAGCAGCAGTACATCGACTCGGTCAGCGCCGTGTTCGATTCCCAGCTCAACGCCGTCGAGGCGCGCCTCGCCCTCGAACAGCTCACCGGCACGAAACTGCCCTGATCCTGCCGTCCGGTGCGTCGGCCGCGGGTTCAACCGACCGCCGACGCCGAACCCGCTGCCGCGCTGTCGGCCGCCCCCTGAACCCTTCAGGAATCCCCTGCCATGCTCAACGCCCTCCTAGAATTCTCCATCCGGCAGCGCGCCGTCGTGCTGCTCGGTGCCCTCGGCCTGCTCGCCGCCGGCGCCTATGCCCTGATGCACCTGCCGGTCGATGCCGTGCCCGACCTCACCGGCCCGCAGGTGCAGGTCAATGTCAACGTGCCCGCCCTCGCGCCCGAGGAATCCGAACGCGCGGTCACCCGGCCCATCGAAATGGCGCTCGCCGGCATGCCCGGCGTGCTCGACTCCCGTTCGATCACCAAGTTCGGCCTCAGCCAGGTGACCATCGAGTTCGAGGACGGTACCGACATCTTCCGCGCCCGCCAGCTGGTCACCGAGCGCCTGGGCGCCGTGCTGCAGGAACTGCCGCCCGGCAGCGAACTCAGCCTCGCGCCGATCAGCACCGGCCTCGGCGAAATCTTCTACTACACCCTGCATTGGAAGAAGGACGCCCAGGAGCGTCCGGCCGATCAGCGCGAGGGCCTGATGCGGCTGTGGGAGACGCATGAGTACGTCGTCAAACCCATGCTGCGCACCGTGCAGGGGGTCGCCGAAATCAACAGCAACGGCGGTCACCAGCGCCAAGTCACGGTCGAGCCGATGCTCGACAAGCTCAAGGCCGCCAACATGACCGTCGGCGAACTCGCCGACATCATCCGTGGCAACGTCGAAAACGCCGGTGGCGGCGTCATCAGCCGCGAGGGCGAACAGCTCACCGTGCGCAGCGTCGGCCGGGTCAGCACGATCGACGAAATCGCCCAACTGCCGGTGAAGTTCGGCGCCGCGGTCGAACCGCTGAAGGTGTCCGACGTCGCCAAGGTCGCCTGGGGTGCCGGCTTCCGCAGCGGCGCCGCCACCATGGATGGCGAGGAGGTGGTGCTCGGCACGGTGATGATGCTCATGGGCGAAAACGCCCGCGTCGTCTGCCATCGCGTCGAGCCGCGCCTCGCGGAGATCCGCGACAAACTGCCGCCCGGCATGGACATCACCATCGTCTACGAACGCAGCGACCTCGTCGAGGCGACCGTCGGCACGGTGGAGAAAAACCTGCTCGAAGGGGCCGTGCTCGTCGTCGCCGTGCTGCTCGCCCTGCTCGGCAACTGGCGCGCGGCGATCATCGTCGCCATGGCCATCCCATTGTCCTTTTTGTTCGCCATCTGCGGCATGGTACAGGGCGGCTGGTCGGGCAACCTGATGAGCCTGGGAGCGGTCGACTTCGGCCTGATCATCGACGGCGCCGTCGTCATGGTCGAAAACATCGTGCGCCGCCTCGGCCTGCGCCAGCATCACCTCGGCCGCAGGCTGACGCCCGAGGAACGCAGCCGTGAGGTGCTCGCCGCCAGCAAGCAAGTCGCCAGCCCGATGTTTTTCGGCGTGCTCATCATCACCATCGTCTACCTGCCCATCCTCTCGCTCACCGGCATCGAGGGCAAGATGTTCCGGCCGATGGCGGTGACCGTCATCTTCGCCCTCGCCGGCGCCCTGCTGCTGTCGCTGACCCTCATGCCGGCGCTCTGCTCCTACTTCCTCGGCGGCAACATTGCCGAAAAGGAAAACTTCCTCATCGCCGGCATGAACCGCCTCGTCCAACCGATGCTGCGTTTGGTCATCCGCCTGCGCCTGCTGGTCGCGCTCGCCGCCATCGGCTTCTTCGCCTTCTGCGGCCTGCGCTTCGGCTCGCTGGGCGCGGAATTCGTGCCCAAGCTCGACGAGGGCAGCATCGCCGCGATGATCTACCGCAAGGTCGGCATGAACCTGCAGGAATCGCTGCACCAGGACCTCGAACTCGGCAAAATGGTGCGGGAAAAGTTCCCGATGGTGACGTGCTTCTTCACCCGCAGCGGCACCAGCGAGGTGGCGACCGATCCGATGCCGCCGAATGAGACCGATTTCTACGTCTTCTACAAACCGCTCGCCGAATGGCCGAAGGGACCGGGCCTGCCGACCACCAAGCAGGAACTCATGGCCGCCATCGAAGAAGAGGCGCTGCGCGAGCACGAGGGCCAGACGATCGAATTCGGCCAGCCGATTGAGACGCGTTTCAACGAAATGATGGAGGGCACCAAGGCCGAGCTCGCCGTGCGCATCTATGGCGTCGAGTTCGACGTGCTGGAAAAGCTGGCGGCACAGATCCGCGACATCATCAACGCCACGACTGGCGGTCAGGCGGAGCTGGAAACCGACGGACGACCCACCACGCTGACCCTGCAGGTGAAGCGCGACGTGCTCACCAAGTACAATGTGCCGCTCGCCGAGGTAAACCGCGCGGTGTCCGCCGGCCTCGGCGGCGAGGTCGCCGGCCAGATCGTCGAGGGCAACCGCAAGCGCGACATTGTCGTGCGCCTGCCCGAGGACGCGCGCTCCAGGGACGAGATCATTCGCAGCCTGCCCCTACGGGTCGGTGAACACGGCATGATCGACCTCGGCGAGGCGGTCGAGATCCGCACGGAAAAGGCGGTCGATCCCATCCGCCACAGCCGCACCCAACGGCGCGCGGCCCTGCTGGTCAGCGTCGAGGGCCGCGACATGGAGGGCTTCGTCCATGAGGCGACCGCCCGCATCAAGCGCGAGGTGAAGTTCCCGGAGGGTTACGACTTCGAGTTCGGCGGCACCTTCGAGAACCTGCAGGAGGCGCGCGCGCGCCTTGCCATCGTCGTGCCGACGGCGCTGATCCTCATCCTCGCGCTCATCTTCTTCGCCTTCGGCAGCCTGCGCCAGACCTTCCTGGTCGCCACCGGCATCCCGCTGGCGCTGACCGGCGGCATCCTCGCCCTCGACCTGCGCGGCATGCCCTTCAGCATCACCGCCGCCGTCGGCTTCATCGCCCTGAGCGGCGTCGCCGTGCTCAACGGCCTGGTGCTGGTGAACTACTTCAATGAACTGCGCGAAGAGGGCCTGAGCCTGCGCGAGGCCGTGCTGCAGGGGGTCGCCACCCGCCTGCGGCCGGTCATGATGACCGCCCTGGTCGCCGCGCTCGGCTTCGTGCCGATGGCGCTCGCCCACGGTCCCGGTGCCGAGGTGCAGCGACCGCTCGCCACCGTCGTCATCGGCGGCATC
>JAEYYS010000267.1 GCA_023428335.1 Verrucomicrobiota bacterium
CTGCGGGTGCGCAAGTAACTCCATCGCACCGGGGGCGGCTCCTTGCCGCCCGCGGGTTGCTCGGCGGTCGCCTTCAGATCAGGTGGCGGCCAAGCGCGATGGCGAGGTGGGTTTCGACAATGGCGCCCATGGAGTCGCACATGTTGAAACGGTCGGTGCGGTGGTGTTCGCCGAGTTCGCGCGCCAGTTGCAGGACCTTGTCCTGGGGTTCGCGCGGGTTCTTCTTCATGCACTCGAGCAGGGCAAAAAGCCTCTGGTGCTCGGAGATGTAGCGACGCGCGATCAGGCTGCGTTCCTCGTCCTGGTACTGTTGCATGGTCGGCAGGTTGAGCAGGCTGCCGCACAGGCGCACCACCGGGGTGTTTTCCTTGAAGAACTGCGGCAGGTAGATGTTGCGCCGGCCCTCGTAACACTGCTGGTCGAAGTCGATCGCGCGCACGCGGTACTGCACGTCCTCGAAGTCGGGCGTGATGTCGATGACGTAGTTGTAGCTGCGCATGTCGCCGAGCAGGCGGAGAAAGCAGCGCTCGCTGAACTTGACGAACTCCTTGGCGATGCGCACGCGGTTGACCTCGGGGCGCTCCAGGTGGTCGCGGATGAAGGCGTCGCCTGGCACACCGGCGATGTGTTCCTCGACCAGGGTGCCGCTGTGGGCGAGGTAGTTGATGCGGTTGGGCGAGAGCAGGTGCTCGAGTTCGAGGCCGTAGACGCGCGAGGCGTCGGCGATCTTGACGTAGAAGTGGTCGTAGTTGTCGTTGTAGTGGTTGACCACGCGCACGCGGAAGGGGCGGGAATTGCCGAACTCGCAGTAGTCGACACGCTCGACGTAGAGGTGCGGCACGGCCTGCAGGTCGCCGGTGCGCAGCAGCGAGTAGATGCTGGTCAGGCGCGGGTAGAGTTCATCGCGCAGTTCACGCGGGTACAGCACGCCGGACCAGTGGGTCGGATTGCCGTTCTTGTCGTCGAGCGGGTAACTCTCGCTGAAGGCGCGCAGGTCCTGATAGGTGGCGGGCAGGGAGAAGCGCCGGCCGAACTGGTCGAGGTAGTCCTCCAGTTCGTCGGTGATCGGCAGGAAGGCCTTGCGCTTGGAAATCTGCACGTCGTCGGCCATGCCCGGCCAAGATGGCCGCGGGCGACCGCACGTCCAGTGCGGAATGCGCAAGCTGTCGCCCCGCATGAACGTTTTTCTCCGTCCATGCTTCCACGCCCCCTTCTCGCCATGCTTCTCGCCGCCGCCGCCCCGCTGTCCGCGGTTGATATCGTCGCCCACCGCGGCTTTTCCGCCCGTGCGCCGGAGAACACGGTCGCCGCCTTCAAGCTCGCCTGGCAGAGCGGGGCCGATGCCTGCGAGCTCGACCTGCATTTGACGGCCGATGGCGGCATTGCCGTGCTGCATGACAAGGACACCAAGCGCACCACGGGCAAGGCTCTGGTGGCGGCGGCAACGCCGCTGGCCGAGCTGCGCCGGCTCGACGCGGGTTCCTGGAAAGCGCCGGAATACGCCGGCGAACCCATCCCGAACCTGGCTGAGGCCCTGGCGACCCTGCCGGCGGATCGCGGTCGTTTCCTGCTGGAGATCAAGTGCGGGGCCGAGGTTGTGCCGGAGCTGGCGCGCCAGCTTGAGGCCTGGAAGCCACGCGCTCATCAGCTCTGCATCATCGCCTTTGATCGCGCCGCCGCCCGCGAGGCCAAGAAGGCGCTGCCCTGGATCAAGGTGTATCGCCTGTCATCCGAGCAGACGCGCGACAAGCAGCCGGTCGATCTCGACGCGCTGATCGCCGACACCGTCGCCGACGGCCTGGATGGTCTCGACCTGAGCCTGAAGTGGGCGTGGAATGCGGACTTCGTGCGCCGTGTGCGCGCCGCCGGCCTGGAGGTGCATGTCTGGACCGTCAACAAGCCCGAGGACGTGCAGCGCTTGGCCGCGCTCGGTGTCGACAGCATCACCACCGACGATCCGGTGATGGCGCGCGAGGCGCTGCGCCAGTGAGACTCAGGAGAAGGACTTGCGCAGGTGGCTGGGCAGGATGCCGAGCGCCTCGCGGTATTTGGCCACCGTGCGGCGGGCGACCTTGATGCCCTGCTTGTCGAGCAGCTTGGCGAGCTTGTCGTCGCTGAGCGGCTTGTGCTTGGGCTCGGTCTTGACCAGGTCGGCGATGGCGTTTTTGACGCTGGTGTTGCTGAGGTCCTCGCCGGATTCCGTCCTGACGCCGTGGCTGAAGAAGAACTTCAGTTCGTAGACGCCATGTGGCGTGGCCATGTACTTGCCGGCGATGGCGCGACTGACCGTGGTTTCATGCACGCCGACTTCCTCGGCGACCTGGGCCATGTTGAGCGGGCGCAGGTGGCTGGTGCCCTTGTCGAGGAACTCCAGCTGGTGGGCGAGGATGCGCACGGCGATCTTGTGGATCGTCTGCTGGCGCTGGTGGATCGAGCGGATGAGGAATTTGCCGCTGCGCAGTTTCTCGCGGATGTAGTTGCGCACCTCGCCGCTGCTGCCGGACTGGCTGAGCATGTCCTTGTAGGCGTTGCTCAGGCGCAGGTGCGGCAGTTCGTCGTTGTTCATCACCGGCACCCATTCGCCGCCCTGGCGCTCGATGATGAGGGCCGGGCTGACGTAGGTATTGCCGCCCTGGCTGAAGCGCGAGGCCGGGCGCGGGTCGAGGGTGCTGATGAAGTCGGCGGCCCGGGAAATCTGCTCCAGCGGCACACCGAGTTTGCGGGCGAGGATCGGATAGCGTTTGCCGGCGAGGTCCTCCAGGTGCTGGTCGACCAGGCGGTGGGCCAGGCTGTGGGTCTTGCCGAGGCGTTCCAACTGCACCAGCAGGCACTCGCGCAGGTCCTCGGCGCCGACCCCGACCGGATCAAAGCTGGTGAGCACCGCCTTGGCGGCGTGCAGGTCGTCGATGGGCACGGCGTGATGCAGGCTGAGGTCCTCGACCGACTGGCTGAGGAAGCCGCGATCATCGAGATTGCCGATGAGGAACTCGACGTTGGTGATCAGATCGGCGTCATCGATGCCGGCGGTGCGCAACTGGCCGAGCAGGTGCTCCTGCAGTGTGGTCGGCGTGACGATCGAATCCATCAGGAACTGCCAGCGTTCCTGGTCCTCGGCCGTGCGCGCCGAGTTCTGCAGGCGGCTCTGCGCCCAATACTCACGCCATTCCTCGTCCATCTGCGAGAGGATGTCGAGCTCGTCGCGCTCATGCGGCACCTCGTCCGGATCGTCCGGCACCGCGTCCTCTAGCGACACCTCCGGCGCCTCGAGTTCGAGCACCGGATTGATCTCGATTTCCTGCTGAATGATCTGCCGCAGTTCCAGGGTGGGTGCCTGCAGGATCTGCAGGCTCTGCTGCATCTGCGGTCCGATGGACAGCTTTTGGGTCTGGGTCTGATAGAGTCCCTGGGTCGACATGGGTGGTTGGCCCCATCCCTTTCATGGGCGGGACCGATAAGCAAGCAAACAGCGGGCCAAGTTTGTGTTTTCTTCGCGCGACCGCAAAGAAAGCCACTCTTGGCATGCCCTTTCGTTCAACCCGCCACGCAGGGCAGCATGACCGCGTCGCGCATGCCGTGCAGAATCTTTTTGTCGGCCGGGCACACCGTTGCCAGCACACCGCCCAGGCGTGTCTGCTCCGTGTCTTCCGGCACGAAGTAGTACGGGCAGAGCCGGGCGCGGGCGCGCATGCTGCGCAGCAGGTTGGCGTCGCCGTCCCAGTAGGGCTGTTCGACCACGCGGCCGGCGTGGAATTCCTGGAGCAGGTAGGGATTCGTCGGGAAGGCGTTCAGGGCGGTGTCGAGCGCGGCGGCCCACTGTTCCTGGGAGAGGTCGTGACCGATGAAGACGCCGCGCGAGCCCCAGCCGAGTTCGGAGAAGCCGCTGATCTTCAGCACCAAGCGTCGCCGGGCTCCGCCAAAGGCCTTGGCCTGCTGCCAGTCCTGGATGTCCAGGCCGGGCCAGACGGCATGTGGCGGCAGTGGTGCGGGGTCAACCACCCAACCGCGCGGGATGCAGCGGCGCAGCAACTCCAGAGCGGGCTCCGTCAGGTGCTCCCGCCACCAGGACTGCAGCGAGGGCGAATGAAACAGGGCCAGCCAGAGCTTTTCTTCGAGGAAGGGTTTTAGGGGCGGGGTGAAGTCGATCTCGCCATCGTTGGCCAGACGCAGCAGCTCGGCCGAGTGCTCGACCTGGTCGAGATCGAAGAGCTCAAAGAACCGGTAGAGGCGGTTGCCCGCCAGTGCCTCGGGCGGCGTGCTCCAGGGATTGAGCACCCGCCGCGTTTGGCCGTCGCGGCGCGGGCTGCGCGCGGCCAGCCACTCCATCTCCGGCTGGTAGTCGGCTGACTCGCGCGAAATGAGGATGTCGGCGTCGGGAAAAGCACTGGCGAAACCCTCGCTCATGCCGTCGGCCCCGCCGAGGACCGGATCGCCGAGGGCCGCATAGGTTTCATTGAGCCAGCCGGTCAGACCGATGCCGCCGGGCAGGGAATCCAGCTCGGAGATGCAGACGCCGTTCTCGGTGAGCACCAGATCGGGCCGCAGCACGCCGGGCAGGGCGTCGCGCCCGCGCGGGTGGCGACCGAGGGCGATCAGTTCTGCTGGCTTGCCCTGGTCGAGCAAACGCGCGACCCAGGCCAGGGAGGAGGACTCCAGGCTGGCGAAGTAGAGGCGGTTGCAGGCGTGCTGGAAAGCGCGCAGAGCCGGGCCGAGATCCTCGATGAGCGTGAGGGTGGCGGCATCGAGCGGGAAGGGCTCGGGGGCCAGTCGCCATTCCTTGTCGCGGAACAGGCCCGCCTCAGGAAAGGCGCGCTGCAGGTGCTCAATGCGGGCGGCGACGGACATGACTTTTCCTGATGCCGCATCCGCCGGCCTTTGCGAATGAAAAAAAGCCGGGCGACACGGCGGCCGCTTACTTGAGCGTGAGATCCTCCATGAGGGTGCGCAACTGCTCGTGGGTGCGCGCCACCATGCCCTGAGTGGGTGGCCCCAGCCGCTCGTCGGCCCAGACCCGCTCCAGCTCGCGCAGGACCAGGATCACCGGCAGCAGTTGGGTGGAGCGACGCGTGTCGCGCGAGAGCTTGGCAAAATCCTGGCGCAAGTCGGCGAGCAGGGCGGGGGAGCCGATGCAGAGCGGGCGTTTGTCGACCTCCGGGGTTTCGACCACGAGTTTGGAGACGATTTCCAGCGACCGCATCCAGGCGCCTAAATCGACCAGCAGCGACAGATCCTCGTCCAATTGTTCACGCAGCAGGCGGATGATCTCCTGATGGCCGTCGACGATTTCCTGGCGCAGGTCCTTCCACTCGTCCATCTCCGCCATCTTGGCCTGGGCCATGAGACGCGGGCGCATTTTTTCGCCGAGGCCGAGCATGCGGCAGTAATGCACGACATCCTGGTTGTTGTTGCGGAACTGCTGGGCATCGCCCGCCTGCCAGATCAGGAAGGTCTCGCCGACCAGACTGCCGAGGGTGAAGGCGGCCTTGAGGCGGTCGGCGGTCGGGTTGGGCGGCTGCGGCCGATACAGGGTGCGCCAGCGCGCCTTGGTGTGCTGGCCGGCCATCTCCAAAAAGTCCGCCGGGGTCTGCTCCTCGGTCCAGAACACCGGTCGCGCCACAAAGTCGCCGGCGCTGGCGGCGATCGAGTCGGCCGATCGCTCGGCGGGTGCCGCTGCCTGGGCCTGGGCATGCACTGCGGCCGCCGCCAGGAAGGCGGCGCCGATCGGCAGCAGGCTCCGGGGC
>JAEYYS010000282.1 GCA_023428335.1 Verrucomicrobiota bacterium
AAAGTGCCCGGCCCGGGAGCCGTGTGGATGAACCAGAGCATGGAATGGCTGCGGCCCGCCTTCGTTGGCGAAACCATCCGCGTCGAGGCGGAGATCGCCAGCTACTCCGCAGGGGCCGAGGTGATGACCCTGAACCTGAAGGCCAGCAATGGCCGCGGCGAGACCCTCATGCTGGGCACGGCCAAGGTGAAACTCGCCACCCGCATCGCCGCCCAACCGGCGGCCACGGAGCAAAAGGCCGTGCGCGTCGCCCTCGTCACCGGCGCCTCGCGCGGCATCGGCGCGGCGGCCGCCCGCGCGCTGGCTGCCGCCGGCTGTCATGTCGCGGTCGCCTACAAGTCCGACCGTGAAAAAGCCGAGCGCCTGTGCGCTGAACTGGCGGAACAGGGAATCCAGGCCGTCGGCATCGCCGCGGACTTGATGGCGACCGGCGCCGGCACTGCCCTGGTCAGGCAGGTCGAAGACCGCTTCGGCCGGTTGGACATTCTGGTGCATGCCGCCACCCAGCCTCTGCCCGGCAAGGACGTGCTCGAAACCACCCAGGCCGAGTTGCGCGACTGCCTGCGCATGCAGGTCGAAGCCACCCAGGAAATGGCCCAGGCGGCGGCGGCAGGCATGGCGGAGCGCGGCTTCGGCCGGATGATCTTCCTTGGCACGTCCTATCTCTTTGGACAACCACCGCCCAAGCTCTGCGCCTACGTCACCGCCAAGCAGGCGCTCTGGGGGCTGGCACGCTGCCTGGCCGCCGAACTGGGCCCCAAGCAGATCACCGTCAATCTGGTTTCGCCCGGCATGACCGTGACCGATCTCACCGCCGATGTGCCGCAACGTTTGAAGGAAGTCGAAGCCCGACGGGTTCCGCTCCGCCGGCTGGCCCTGCCGGAAGACTCCGCCGGGCTGATTGCCTTTCTGGCCGGCGATGGCGCGGCTTATCTCAACGGTCAAAACCTGCCCCTGACCGGTGGCCCCGTCTAACCCCCCTGCCGACATGTGGCCCGCCCTACTGCAGAGTCTTCGCGCCGACCTCTACAGGGTGGCCGCAAAAGCAGGCCTGCGCGCCTTCTTCACCACCTTCCTCTGCGTCGCCACCTACCGCTACGTGGCGCTGCTGCGTCTCTGCCAGGCCTTCAGGCGCCGGCCCGCGTTGAAGTGGACGCTGTATCCCCTCCTGCTGCTCTGGTTTGCCCGGCTCGGTCGCAAACTCGGGATCCGCATCCCGCTCGCCTGCAAGGTGGGCGACGGCCTGCTGATCGAGCACTGGGGTGGCATCTGGGTCAATCCGGAGGTGATTTTTGGCCGCAACTGCAACATCGCCCATGGTGTCACCCTTGGCTGGGTGGGCAGCGGCGCCAACCGCGGAGCGCCCCAACTGGGCGACGGCGTTTTTCTTGGGCCTGGCTGCGCAGTGCTGGGTGGCGTCAAGGTCGGCAACCACGCGCTGATCTCAGCCAACTCGGTGGTGCTGCAGGACGTGCCTGAAAACGGTGTGGTTCTCGGCGTGCCGGGACGTGTCTTTTCCACCCAAGGCTCCCACGATCTCGTCAAAAACCCCTGGCCTGAAGGCGCTCGGAGCGACTCGCCCCAGCAGGACGCGTCCAGCAACTGACCATGAACTCCCTCGGCTCCCTTCTCCTGCCCAAAAAACTCCACGAACGCCTGCAGGTGGAGCGCTGGTACGTGCACGAATTCATCCGTCGCGAAGCGCTGCCGCGCATGAAACCCGGCATGCGGGTGCTTGACGCCGGCTCGGGCAAGCTACCGGAACAGTACCTGCGCGAGGCCATCCTCGCCACCGGAGCCACCCTGCACACCTGCGACCTCAATTTCGGCCCCGGGGTCGATTACGAAGCCGACGTCTCAGCCATGCCCTTCGAGGACGACAGCTACGACATCGTCCTCAACACCCAGGTGCTCGAGCACGTCAAGGACCCCGGCAAGGTCTGCCAGGAACTGGCGCGCGTGCTCAAGCCCGGCGGCCTGCTCTTCCTCACCACGCCGCAGTCCTCGCCCCTGCACAACCTGCCCTGGAATTTCTTCAACTTCACCAACCTCGGTCTCGGCCTGCTCATGGACGCCGCCGGTCTCGATCGGGAGAAGGTCGAACCCCAGGGCGGCCACTTCGCCCTGCTCGCCTTCGAGTTGCACTGGACCGTGCGCGAGATCCGCCGCTCCAGCCTGCCCATGCCGCTAAAACTACCGCTGCGCCTCGCCGCCCAGGCCCTGTTCGGCTTCGCGCTGAAACTGCCCCTGCTCTGGCTCGATCGCTTCGACCGCGATCCCCTCAACACGATGGGCTGGAACCTCATGTGCCGCAAACCCGCCGCGGTCCGCTCGCCGACCGCATGAGCCCGGCCACCTTTCTCCATGTCCTGCGCTGCCGCGCCGAGGATCACCTGCGCCATTCCCCCCACCTGCGCACCGCCCTCGCCCTCTGGCACTGGCTGCGCAGCCGTCTGGACCCCCGGCCCGTGGCACAAATCCGCCACCTCGGCAAGGCGCTCGGCCTGGCGGAACACCCGGCCGTTGCCCGCCTGTTGACGGAGGACTTCCGCTTCCTCCTCCGCCCTGATCTCGAACCGGCCTGGCGCGCCGCGGTCGCCGGCCATCCCCGCTACGCCCCGCTGCTGCGCGACCAACCGCGGCTCACCCGCAGCGTCGTACTGAAGGCCCCCGCGAACGGCGAGAAGGGGGTTCTGCTCAACTACTTCGAAAACAACCTCGCCCGTGTGCTGGCGCTCCAGGACGACGATCTCGCCTGGCTCGACCAGCACTACCA
>JAEYYS010000506.1 GCA_023428335.1 Verrucomicrobiota bacterium
CCAGGGAAGCGCTCGCTGCGCTCGGCATCCCTGGGCTGCATGCCGCAAGCCCGAGGGGCTTGTCGCACGGCGGCAGCCGCGGGTTGGACGCAATCGCGTTTTCAGAAATGAAAGATGGGTGAGGCGTCGGGTTTAGCTAGTTGATATGAATGTTAGAGCCAGGCGACTCGCAATTTTGGGCACCCTGATTCTTGGACTGACAGGTGTTGGGTGGCAGGCATGGCTGGTGGCGCATCAATGGTTCATCAGGCAGGACCTTGTGAGTCCGCTTTGGTTTGTTTACAGGGCGAGCCTCGTGGTGTTCATATTTTATCCTTGCGTTGCGCTTGTGCGATTCCTTGAGCGTCGCCGGCTTTTGTGGGTTGGCCTCTCTTTTGTCGGCGCATGGGTTTTGTCTGTTTCCACCCAGATTTATCGAACCCTTTGGGGGTTGCCGATCTTTGTAGTCATCCATCTTGTGGTTCTCGCAGGCTGGTTGATTCATTCAGCGATTGAGCTGTGGCGTGCATCGCCGGAGCTTCCAAAGTCGGCGGTCAGTCCCCAAATCTCTGAGGGGCAGGCATCTTGAACGTTCCGCCGATCTGGAACTTGGAGCGGTTCCCCGTCTTCGGTCCGCGTTCTCCTCCTTTACACCCCCGGTTTTTGGCCCAAGGGTGATTGCCCATCATGACCCGCCAGGAAAACCTCGAATTTTTCTTCCCCGACGGCAAGACCGTCATTCTGCCCATTGACCACGGTGTCGCCATCCCGGTGCCTGGCCTGGAGAACCCGTTTCCGCTGATCGATGCGGTCAGCCCCTACGTCGACGGCTACGTCATGAACCTCGGTCTGGCCATGCGCGCCGCCGATTCCATGGCCGGCAAGGGCATCTGCCTGCGCACCGACGTCTACAACACCCGCCTCACCGGCGACGGCGCCGGCAGCATCAATGTCTATGGCGCCGAGGAAGCCGAAATGGTCGGCGCCAACGCGGTGATGAACATGCTCTACCCATGGTCGGTCAGCGAGCGCATCAACTTCCAGGAGTGCGCCGACATCATCCGCTCGAGCATGGACCTCGACATCCCGGTCATTCTTGAGGCCCTGCCGTATGGGCTCGGGCAGACCGACCAATACACCGTCGAAAACGTCGCCTTCGCCGCGCGTCTGGCCGCCGAGCTCGGCGCCGACGTCGTCAAGGTGCCGTATCCGAGCGACGCCAAGCCGGGTGACTTCAAGCGCATCGTCGAGCAGGTGTGGATCCCCGTGGTCATTCTGGGGGGGGCCTCGATGAACGATGATGCCGCCCTGCTGAAGGTGACCGAGGACGCCATGGAGGCCGGTGCGGCCGGCATTGCCATGGGTCGCAACGTCTGGCAGCACCGCAGCCCTGCCGCCATCGCCCGCAGCCTGAACGCCATCGTCCACCAGGACGTTTCCGCCCTCGAGGCCCTGGCCCTGCTCAAGGAACCGCTGCGCTGAGGCGCTGCACCGACAAAGCATAAAAAAACCGCCCCTGGCGCGGCGTTAGTGTCGTGCCGTAACCCCGCTTCCCCCATGAAACGCACCGCCCTTCTGTTTGCCCTGCTGTCCACCGTCGCCCAGGCCGGCGAATCGACCTCGCTGAAGTTCACGGCCGAGGACTGGGCCGAGGGCGCGCCGCCCAAGGACGTGTTTGTCGTCGACGGCACGATCCAGGTCACCAGCCAGGAGGGCAACAAGGTGCTGACCGTGCAGCCCGACCCGATCACCGATGCCAGCGCCCAGCTCGGCGTTTCCGCGGCCGGCGAGGCGTCGATCCAGGCCCGCATTCAGGGCAGCAAGCGCGGGCGCAGCTCGCCGAAATTCGGTGTGGCGGTGCACGGCATGAGCGGGCACCGCCTGCTGCTCAACGCGCCCAAGCGCCAGCTGGAACTGGTGAAGAACGACGAGGTGCTGGCCAGCGCGTCCTTTGCCTGGACGAGCGGCGCCTGGGTCTGGCTGAAGCTCGAAGCCAAGCGTGGCGAGGGCGAGGCCTGGCAGATCACCGGCAAGGCCTGGGCGGCCGATGCCACCGAGCCGGCCGAAGCGCTGATCAAGCATGCCGATCAGGGCCTCAAGGGGCAGGGCAAGGTCAGTGTCTGGGGCACGCCCTACTCGGAGCAGCCGATCCATTTCGACGACATCGAGATCCGCGTCGAGACCGCCGCCAAGTGAGGCGCCTGCCTGCCGAGCGAGGGCGGGGGATCCAGCGCATCAATGCAGGCGCAGGCGCGAGACCGAGACCCGGCCGCCAAAGCAGATTTCCACATCCGAAGCCGGATCCTGCGGTCGACCGGCATAGCTGGCGGTGTACAGGTGACCCTCAGGGGTGGCCGCGTAGCTGACGCCGAGCGGGCTGCGCGCGGGCGGGCAGGGGACCGCTTCCGGCAGGGGCAGGTCGCCCGGCGGCAGGTGCGGCAGGTTCAGGTTCCAGAACTCGCCATCGGCCAGCGTGTCACCGGCGCAGCGGGCGAAGAGCTGGGTGGCCCAGCGGCTGACGCGGTCCCAGTCGACCTCGAGGTCGCGGATGAGGTAGTGCGACAGCGCCAGGGCGGGCAGGCCGTGGTAGGCGGCTTCGCGGGCGGCGGCGACGGTGCCCGAGATGACGATGTCCTGGCCGAGGTTGCCGCCGGCGTTGACCCCGGACAGCACCCAGTCGGGCCGCAGGCCGAGGGCGTGCAAGCCGATGCGGACGCAGTCGGCCGGGGTGCCCTCGACGGCCCAGCGGCGTTCGCCGACGGATTCGACGCGGATGGGGGCGCGGGTGGTGACGCGGTGGCCGCACATCGAGTGTTCGCGGGCGGGGGCGACGACATGCAGGGTGCCGAGCGGGGCGATGGCGCGTTCCAGGGCGGCCAAGCCGGGGGCGTCGATGCCGTCGTCGTTGGTGAGCAGGAAGTTCAAGGGGAACCCGATGCTGGACGCAGGCGGCGTTGTCAATGGTTGGGGTTTGTCAAGTTCAATCGAACAGTTATTTGTCCAAATCCGGGCTTGTTGGCCCCCGGCCATGTGCTAGCCTCGAATTGGGGTCTGACCCCCTTGACCATCATGTTTGAATCGATTCGCCGGGCGAAACTGCAGCGCGAGGGCCTCTCCTGCGGGCGGGTGCGCCGCAAGCACCAGGAGGGTGACTTGCTCGATGAACTGCGCACGCGGCCGGGCGTGACCGCCCTGCTGTTTCTGGCCTTTTTCCTGGGTCTGGCCATGCTCATGCAGGTCGGCGCGGCGGTGATGCCCGGCACGGTGGCGCCGCAACCGGCGACCTATCTGTTCGCTGCGGCCCTGGTGGCGGCGATGATCGTGCACCTGCGGGTGTCGCTGGTCGAGGACGTGGCCGACAACACCGAGCTGCTGCTGGTGCTCGGCACCCTGCTGCTGCAGTTGGGCGGGCACGTGCTCATGCTGCAGTTCGGCCAGCGCGAGGGCTGGACCGGCGCCCTGCTGGTGATGGCCCTGCCGCACGCCTTTGCGCCGCTGGTGCTGGCGGTGACCCTGGGCCGGCGCATGGGCCTGTTTGCCGCCCTCTATGGCACGCTGCTCGGCACCTTGGTCTGCGTGGCGGTGAATCCGCTGACCTACCTGGCCAGCTCCGTCTTGGTCGGTTTCCTGGTCGTGCAGTTCACTCGCCGGGTGCGTCGCCGGCACCGGCTCTTCGCCTCGGGGGTTTATGCCGGCGCCATGGCGGCGGTGTTCTCGCTGCTGCTGCACCAGACCGCCGGCGGCCTGTTCGAGGGTGCGGTCATCCTGCGTGTCCTGGGCGTGCCCTTCGTGGTCGGTGTGGTGACCGGCCTGCTGGTCGGCGGCCTGCTGCCGGTGGTGGAGAGCCTGTTCGGCGTCACCACCGAGGTGTCCTGGCTGGAGTTGGCCGATTTGAACCACCCGCTGATGAAGCGGCTGAGCATCGAGGCGCCGGGCACCTACCATCACAGTCTGGTGGTCGCCAACCTCTCCGAAGCTGCGGCCGAGGCGATCGGCGCCAACGCCGCCATGACCCGCGTCTGCGCCTACTTCCACGACATCGGCAAGCTGACCAAGCCCGAGTACTTCATCGAGAACATGGATCCGGCGGACAATCCGCACGACGACCTGACGGCGCGCATGAGCGCCCTGATCCTCATCGCCCACGTCAAGGATGGCGTCGACCTGGCCATCAAGCACAAGCTCAACTGCAGCATCATCGACGTCATCGAGCAGCATCATGGCACCTCGCTGACGCAGTATTTTTACCATCGCGCGCTTGAGCAGCAGGCCGAGATGATGCGCCGGGTCAGCGAGGGCAAGTCGAAGGAGGACGACGTGCCCAAGGTGAGCGAGGAGGTGTTCCGTTATCCCGGGCCGCTGCCGCAGTTCAAGGAAGCCGCCATCATCTCGCTGGCCGACGCCGTCGAGAGCGCCTCGCGCGCCATGGAAAAGCCAAACGCCTCGCGCCTGGAGACGCTGGTCGACGAACTCGTGCTCGACCGCATGCGCGACGGTCAGCTCGACGAGTGCGACCTCACCATTGCCGATCTGGCGCGGGTGAAGGCGAGTTTCGTCAAGACCCTGCTGAGCATGATGCACAGCCGCATCAAGTACCAGAAGGCGGTCGAGGCTCCGGTGGCGGCTGCGCCGACCGTGCACGACGGCCTGACGGTCGTCATGGAATCGCCCTACGCCGCCGAGGGTGGGGAGATGCGCAAGCGTCCGACCCGCAAGCCGCCGCCCGCCTCCGCCGCGTGAAGCCGACGATTCGTTTGTACAATCGCCAGCGCGGCCATCGCCCCGACCTGCCCTGGCTGCGGCGGGTGATCCGCCGCGCCCTGCCGGACTGCCTGGCGGCGGTCAAGTCGGCCGAGGCACCGCTGGCCGGGCTTGAGGAGATCGAGATCACCCTGATCGACGATCCCGAGATCGGCCGGGTGCATGCGGATTTTCTCGGCGACCCGGAGCCGACCGATGTCATCACCTTTCATCACGGGGAGATCCTGATCAGCGCCGACACCGCGGTGCGGCAGGCGGCCGAGCAGGGGGAGACGCCCGATCGCGAGCTGGCGCTGTATGCCGTGCACGGCCTGCTGCACCTGGCGGGCTGGGAGGATCACGATCCGGACGAGGCGGCGGCGATGGCCGGGCGGCAGGCCCTCATCCTGGCGGCAGCGGTCGAAGGTGCCAAAAATGGCTGAATTTCCCTCTTGGCATTCGAGCGGCCACGCGTCACAGTAAAGTCCCTATGAAACACATCCTCCTGTGCCTCGCCCTGGTCTCCGTGTCCTTCGTCGCTTCCTGCAAGAAGCCCGCCGAAGAAGCTCCCAAGACCGAGGCCGCCAAGCCGGCTGAAGCTCCTGCCAAGGCGCCCGAGGCCGCGAAGTAAGTTGCGAGCCGCGCAAGCGGATTTCGACGGAGTGCAGGTGGCCATCCGCCTGCACTCTTTTTTTTACCCTCGCGGGCACTTTCTGGAAGATCGCCCTTGCCAAGACGGGCGGGGTGGGAAATCTCCACAGGTTCCGCAGGAACCCTCCCCGCATGGCCGAACGCTACACGATTCACGACCAACTTGGCGCCGGTGGTGTCGGGACGGTCTATCGGGCGTACGATCACCAGCTCGGCCGCTGGGTGGCGATCAAGCGGCTCACGACGGCCGGCGAGGACGGGGATGACGCTGCCCGCGCCGACGAATTGCGCCGGGAGGCCGATGCGCTCGCCTCTCTGCGCAACCCGAACATCGTGACAATCTTCGATGTCGCCAGCGACGAGCAGGGCCTGTTCCTGGTGATGGAACTGCTCGAGGGCGAGGATCTGGCGGATGTGGTGGCGCGTGGCCCGCTGCATTACGACGATTTCAAGGAGCTGGCCTCGCAGACGCTGGAGGCGTTGCTCGCCGCGCATCAGCGCCACATCCTGCACCGCGACATCAAGCCGGAGAACATCAAGGTCGAGCGACTGCCCGGCGGGCGCATGCAGTCCAAGCTCATCGACTTTGGTCTGGCGCGTTCCGGTCAGCGGGTTGGCAAGCAGACCGAGGACCTCGATGGCACGGTCATGGGCTCGGTCTTTTACATGGCGCCGGAGCAGTTGACGCGCCACCCGGTCGATGAGCGCACCGATTTGTATTCGCTGGGCGCGGTCTTTTACGAGGCGCTCTCCGGCTGCAAGGCGTTTGACGGACCGACGGTGGCCGCGGTCATCGACAAGCATGTCAATCATGAGATCGTGCCGCTGCATGTCATCGCCCCGCATGTGCCGCCCTGGCTGGGGGCTTGGGTTCTGAGACTCATGGCGCGCAATCCGGACGACCGGCCGACTGGAGCGCAGCAGGCGATTGAAGAGTTTCGCGCCTGGGAAAAGATGGCGACGGCACCGATGATGATGCCCTGGATGCCGATGGGTTACGGCATTGCGCCGCCGACCCAGGTGCCGGAGGTGATTCCCGTGGCAAAACCGGTCGTTGAGATGGCCGCGCAGACCGGGGCCCTGCCGCCGCGGCGGACCACGGCGCAGGTGACGCGTCCCGGCGGCAACCGCAGCAGCGCCATGGTGCGTCCGGCGGTGCGTCGACCCGCCACCCAAACTTTGCAGGGTCCGTCGGCGGCTGCCTCCCGTTCCGTTGGTCGCTGGGTGCTGCTCGCGACCGGTCTGCTGCTGCTGGCCGGCGTGCTTTGGTTTTGGCTGGGACGGAGTCGCCCGGCGACTCCCTCGGCCGCAGTCCCATCGACCCCGGTGGCGGCTGCGCCGGAGCGTCCGCTGTTTCAACTGCCGGAGGATCGCATCTTTCCGCCCGCCGCCGAGGATCTGAGCCTGCATTGGGTGGCGGATGCCGGTGCCACGGGGGCTGGCAAGGGGAGCGACGGCCGACCGGCCCCGGCCGGCTTGAACGCCCCGGTGCAGTTTTGGCATGATCTCGCCGAGCGCGGGGGTGCCGGGAGGTTGGCGCCTCCCGGTGGCCGTGCCGGACCACTGCGGGTGACCTGGCCGGCGGCGACCGGTTTCACCGGCGTGCGCAAGGGTCGCCAGGCCCTGCGCTTCCGTCGCGAGACCGGGGCCGACAGTGTGCTGGCGGCTGAGGTGAAGGAGGTGGAGTCGATGCCCTTTGGCACGGCCACCGTGCGCGGCAAACGGGGGCTGACGCTGACAGCCGTGTTTCAGGCCGATGCCGATCGTGTGCCGGCGCGTGTGCTTGAGCTGGTGGGCGGCGCGGATGGGGTCAGCCTGCACGTGGCGGCTGACGGCGCCGTGCGCGTCGAGTGCCGCAGCGGCGGGCGCAAGGCCGAGTTGCTGCTGGGCCAGATCGATGCCCGTCGGCCCGTTCTGGTGCTACTGGCCTGGGACGGTGCCACAGGCGACATCCGCCTGCACGGTCGCGAAGCCAGTGGTCGCACGGTGGAGGCGAAGCCGGTCACCCAGCCCGCGCCGAGAGCCGCGCTGAGCCAGATCACTCTCGGGGGAGCCAGCGCCGCGGGCAAGGACGCCTTTCAGGGGCATCTTGCCGAGGTGCTCGTGCATGCGGCTGCCCTCAGCGTCGATCAAGCGCAGTTGCTCGCCGGCAAGCAGTTGCCCGATCATTACTTCAACGCGCTGGTGGACCCCAAGCTGCCGCGCTTGCGGCCGCTGCCCGAGCGTCTGGCCAGCAAGAAGCCGCGGGTCGGTCCGCGCAGCGATTGGCGGATCGAGGCCTCCGAGCATGCCGAGGATGCCTGGCTGGCGGTCGATGGCAATCCGGTGACACGCTGGCGCACGGCCAAGCCGCAGGCTGTTGGCCAATGGCTGCAGGTCGGCCTGCCGGCCGCGCGCGAGATTTCCGGTCTCGCCCTCGATGTGGCCTGCCTGCCCGGCGAACAGGTGCGCGCCTGCAAGGTGGAGGTTTCCGAGGACGGCCAGCGCTGGACCGAGGTGGCGACCGGTGGCGGTGCCCAGCCGGTGTTGGAAATCCTTTTCTCCAAGCCGGTCAAGGCGCGTTACCTGCGCGTGGGTCCGTCGGCCGGCCAGGCCGGTGCCCGCTGGGGCATTGCCGAGCTGGAGATTTTCGCCCGCTGAAGGGTCGCCCAATCTCAAAGGGGTTGCGACCGCAGCGAAACCGGGCTTTCATGCTGCAGGATTTTGCCGAGCCACTTCAGCCGTTTCGCCCCATGAAAGCCTTCGCCCCGTTTCCTCCGGTCTTCTGCGCCCTGCTGCTTGCGGCCGGGCTGCCGGTCTTCGTCGCCGCCCAGGGCGGCAAGGCGGGCGTCCAGGAATTCGATCCGCGCGCCTTCCCCGGCCAGATGGTGGACGATGTCATCGTGCCGGTGCCGAGCGAGGTCTTCACGGTGCTCGACAAGCTGGGTTCGCCCAACTGGCACCAGGAGGTGCGCAAGGAAAAGCCGCCGAAAACCGGCGACCGCACCCGCCTGTCACTGCTGTTTGGCGTGACCGTTGCCGAAGGCTTTGTCGCCGTACAGGCCGAGGACAAGGAGGCGGTCAAGGACATCGGCCGCGACGTCATTGATCTGGCCACGGCGCTCGGCCTGATCAAGTCGGTGCGCCCGCATGCCCAGGCCATTTTGGATGCGGCCGACAAGGGCGACTGGGCGAGCATTCGCAAGGAGTTCGACAAGACCCAGAAGACCGTGCGCGATTCCATGGAGCAGATGAAGGACGCCGACCTCTCCCAGTGCGTCAGCCTCGGCGGCTGGCTGCGCGGCACGGCGAGCGTGACCTCGGTGGTGACGAAGAATTTTTCCGCGGACAGCGCCGAATTGCTCAATCAGCCGATGCTGGTCGAGCACTTCATTGCGCGCATTGAGCGCATGGGCCGGGAGCGCCGCGAGCACGATGCCGTCAGCGACATCGCCAAGGGGCTGAAAGTCATTTTGGAGCGGATGGAAGGCGCGGTCGACGGATTCACCCGCGATGCCGTGCGCGACATCGGCAAGGTGTGTGAATCGCTGCTGACTGAGATTCGGTCGGTCAAGTGACCCCAGCTTTCCCCGCCAACCCCGGACCTGCCATGAACTTCACCGCCCGCACCCTCCGCTGTGTTGCCCTGCTGCTGGCCGCCTGCCTGCTGCCGGCGCTGCCGGTCCTTGCGACCATTGACGACGCCCACAGCTTCGCCATGGAGGCGGCGATGCCCTTTGTGAAAAAGGGGTTCATCGTGCGCGAGGACTATTGGAACGGCGAGGTCAAGAGCGGCCAGCGCCTGATGGTCAAGCACCAGATGTTCAAGGGCAATGAGTATGCCTTCTGGCTGGGCTGTCCGGACGAGGATGCCGAGTTTGAGCTGACCGTGCTCGATGACAAGGGCGTGGAAATCGCGCTCGACTTCAGTGCCAGCCGCTACTTCGCCAGCCTGCGCGTCAATCCGCCGCGCACCGGCACCTACACCGTCATTTTCTCCGTCAGCTCGAAGAGCAGCAAGAGCCTGTACTGGGCCCTGGCCTACGGCTACCGCTGACCGCCCGGCCATGCCCGTCGAGACCCTCAGCTACGAGACGCCGCAGTTCCTGCAGAAGCTCCTCGGCCATGACCTGGCCGGCCTGCGCCACATCGCCGAGGCGACCGGCGCCCAGGTCACCTCGCGCGAGGCTTGGGTGCGCTTGGAAGGCGGCGAGGCCGAGGTGCGCAACGCCCGCGAGGTGTTCATTCAGTTGGAGCGCCTGCGTCGCCAGGGCGGCGAGATCACGCCGTCGATGCTGAAGCTGGTCACCGAGAGCGTGCTGACCGCCCACGACGAGGCGGCGCCGGCCGAGGCGGTGATGACCCTGCGCCTGGCCGGTTCGGCGAAGAAACCGCCGGTGCTCGCCAAGACCCGCGGCCAGATCGCCTATGTGCAGGCCATGCGCGACCATGAGGTGGTGTTCGGCATCGGCCCGGCCGGCACCGGCAAGACCTACCTGGCGATGGCCCAGGGCCTGCATTTGCTGCGCGAGAAGCAGGTGCAGCGGCTGGTGCTGACGCGGCCGGCGGTGGAGGCCGGCGAGGCCCTCGGCTTCCTGCCGGGCGATCTCAAGGAGAAGATCTTTCCCTACCTGCGGCCGCTGTACGACGCGCTCTACGACATGCTCGATCCGGATGAGGCCGAACGCATGATCGAACGCGGCGCCATCGAGATCGCCCCGCTCGCCTACATGCGCGGGCGCACCCTGAAAAACGCCTTCATCATCCTCGACGAGGCGCAGAACACGACCACCGAGCTGATGCTCATGTTCCTGACCCGCCTGGGCGAGGGGGCGCGGGCTGTCATCACCGGCGATCCCTCGCAGGTCGACCTGCGCCGGCACGTGCGCTCCGGCCTGCGTGAGGCGGTCGAGGTCCTGCATGGGGTCGAGGGCGTGCGCTTCGTGCAGTTCCTGCCCAAGGACATTGTCCGCCTGCCGGTTGTGCAGCGCATCATCGAGGCCTATGACCGCCAGCGCGCGGCGGCCAAGCCTGTGGCCGGTGGTCCGGCCTGAGCCGCGGGCTTTTTGCAAACTTCCCGAGACAAACCCGCTTCCGGGACTATCTTGGCGACCGCTTCGCATGTTCGACATCTTTTCCAATCCGCTGTACACCTTCGGCATGGGCTTCGGGCTCGGCTGTGTGTTTTGGTTCATGTCCGCCTTCGCCCACTGGCGCACCCGCGGGGAGTTCCGTCGCTACAAATCGCACCTGAGCGACAAGCTGGAGCTCGACGCCCGCCAGTTGCAGGAGACCAACAAGGAGCGCGCGCGCCTGGCTCAGGAAAACGAGAACCTGCGCATCCAGGTCAGCCGTTTGAACGACCGTCCGGAAAACAAGCTGCAGCGCGATCTGGAGATCCTGGCGCGCGCGGAGAAGCACATGCTGCTCAACGCGCCCGGTTTCGCCCCGGCCTGGGAGATGGCCAAGAGCCAGGCCCTGTCGCAGATCGAGACCGAGGAGAAGGGCATGTCTTTCCCGCAGAAGATCTTCCGCAAGCTCACCGGGGGTGGCGGCACGCCCGCCCTGCAGGAAACTTCCGCGGAAGGCGCCAAGAACGGCGGTCACTGAGCGCGTTCAGGGAATCTCCCCGCGCAGCAGCGCCGGAATGCGGTCGCCCGGTTCCGGCAGTTGGCGACCGTTGAGCAGCTTCTGCGCCTGTGCGCGCTCGATCCGGCCGTCGCGCCAGAGGGCTTCGACCGCGTTCTGCGCTGCCAGGGCCTCGTGCAGGTTGCCGGACTGCAGCACGCCTGCCAGGGCCTCCAGCGCCGGAACGGTGTCGCCGAGCATGGCCAGGGCTTCGGCGGCGGCCACCCGCACGTCGGCGGTGTCGTCCTGGAGCAGGGGTTTTAATGCCGCGCGCGCCGGTCGCGCCGCCTCGCCCAGCACCCGGCAGCCGGTGGCCGCCCAGTAGCGCAGCAGCGGCTGAGGGTCGGCGAGCGCGGCGGTCAGCTCGCCGAGCGCGGCCGGATCGCGCGAACTGGCGAGGTTGGCGAGTTGGATGAGCTTTTCCAGCGGGTAGGCCTCGCTGAGGGCGTACTCGCGAATCGTGCGCTCACCGGCGAGGCGGGGGAACAGGCCCTCGGGGATGAAGCCGGTGTCGCGGATCGCCAGCATCTCCTGGTGCAGGGCCTTGCGCAGGCTGGCGAGGCGGTCGGCCTGGGCGGGATCGGCGGCCAGGTTGTGGATCTCATGCGGGTCGCTGCGCAGGTCGTAGAGTTCCTCGGCCGGCTTGGGCAGCCAGTAGGCGGCCTGCACGGGATTGCAGCGACCGGCCTCGAAGGCGGCGAACCAGGAGCGCATGCCGGGCTGCACCTGGAAGGCGTAGCAGTAGTGCTGGCCCCAGGGGCGGTGCGGGCTGTAGTTGCGGATGTAGCGGAAGTCGCGGTCGCGCAGGGCTCGGGCGGTGTCGTAGCGCTCGTCCATGCGGCCGCGGAACAGAAAGACGTGCTCGCGTGCCGGTGCCCGGTGATCGCCCAGGAAGGGGCGGCCCTGGTAGGTGGCGGGCACATCGACACCGCACAGGCTGAGCACGGTGGCGGGCAGATCGACAAAGCTGACCAGATCCTCGACCCAGCCTCCGGGGGCAGCGGGGCGCCAGTGCTGCCAGCGCTCCGGGATCCGGACAATGAGCGGCACGCGGGTGCCGGAGTCGTGCAGCAGTCTAGTATACACATCA
>JAEYYS010000326.1 GCA_023428335.1 Verrucomicrobiota bacterium
GGGTCATGGCCATCAGGCCTTTCAGGGCGACCGCCCAGTCGGCGGCATCGACCGCCACCGCAGCCAGCAGCAGGCCAAGGCCCATGGCCGCCGCCTTGCCGGCGGCCTGCATGCGCGCGGGAAAACCCTCCATGCGGACGAGACCGACCGCGGAGACGAGGACAAAAAAGCAGCCGGCGAGCAGCAGGACCGCCTTCAACAGTTCAAGCGCGAGGGTCATGGCGGTCCTCCGGTGGGGTGGGTTGGCGGTTGCGCACCTCCAGGGCGCGGGCAAAGGCGATCGTGCTGAAGAACAGCACCGCGCCGAGCAGCAGGATGGTGTCGAGAAAGACCGCCTCGCCGCTGCGCACCATGTTGACGATCATCGCCGCGGCCACGACCACCGCGGCGAGGTCGATGGCAAGCACGCGATCGGCGTCGGTCGGGCCGCGCCAAAAGCGCCAGAAGATGAGGCCCAGGGCCGCAGCCAGCAGGGCGCCACAGGCGGAGGTGACAAAGGATTCCAGGTTCATGGCAGAAGTCGGTCGAGTTCGTCCTGCAACTTGGCGACCTCGCGGCCGAGGCGCGCCGCATTGGCCTCGGTGTCGCCGCCATAGAGGCTGTGAATGACGCAGGAGCGGCCGTCATCGGCGACATCGACAAAGACGGTTCCCGGGGTGAAGGTGATGAGGTTGGAGAGCAGCAGCAGCTTCAGCTCGCTGCAGGGCCGCAGCGGCACACGCACGAAGGCCGGGTCGATGGCCGGTCGCGGCGACAGCACATCGCGGGCGACCTGCAGGCTGGAACGCACGACCTCGCCGGTGTAGCGCAGGAGAAAGACCGGCAGGCGCAGCAGGATCACGGCGCACCTCCCTTCCGAACGGCTTCCACGTAGCGGGCCGGGTCCACCAAAACATCGGCGGCGCGATCGGCAAAATCGAGCAGCGGCTGGGGGTGCAGCGACAGCGCGACGGTGGCAACGGCGAGCAGCAGGCAGGCGGCGAGCCCGGCGCGCGGCCAGGGCTGCGGTACGGGTGCGTCCGCGGGCGCAGCCTTCCAGAAGGCCTCCTTCCAGATCTTGGTCATCGAATAAAGGGTCAGCAAACCGGTGGCCAGGGCCGTCAGCACCAGCCAGCCGTCGCCAAGCGTGAGCGCCTCGCGCAGCAGGGTGAACTTCGCCCAGAACCCCGACAGCGGCGGGATGCCACCGAGCGACATGGCCGGGATGAGGAAGAGCAGGGCGAACCAGGGCGCGCTCGCATACAGACCGCCGCAGCGCGCCAGCACGGTCGAGCCGCTGCGCGCGGCGATGACGCCGCCGAGAAAGAACAGGTTCGCCTTCACCAGAATGTGATGGACGATGTAGAAGACCGTCGCCGCCAGCGCCGCGCGCGTGCCGAGGGCGAGCCCGGCCACCATGTAGCCGATCTGACTGACGATGTGGAAGGACAGCACGCGGCGGATCTCGGTCTGCGAGGCGGCGCCGAACACGCCGACCAGCATGGTCAGCACCGCCGTCCACCAGAGCAGCGGCTGCATCCAGCCGGCATGCACCGGAAAGACCAGGCTGAACACGCGCAGCATCGAGTACACGCCGACCTTGGTGAGCAGGCCGGCAAACACCGCGCCCAGCGCCGGCGGCAGCGCGGGGTAGGAGGCCGGCAGCCACATGAAGAGCGGGAAGACCCCGGCCTTGATGCCAAAGGCCACCAGCATGAGCACCGCCGCCCCCTGGGTGCCGGCCGCCGCCTCCGGCGTGCCGAGCTTCAGATGCAGGTCGGCAAAACCGAGCGTGCCCGCCTTGCCATAGAGCAGTCCAAGCGCGATGAGAAACAGCACCGAGGCGGCGAGGTTGATGACGACGTACTTGACCGAAGCCTCCACCGCCGCGCGCCCCCCGCACAGGCCGAGCAGGACAAAGGAGGCCATCAGCATGACCTCAAACCAGACGTAGAGATTGAAGGCGTCACCGGTCAGGAAGGCGCCATTCACCCCGCCGAGCAGGATGAGCAGCAGCGGATGCAAGCCGCGCGCCTCCAGCGGCTCGCTGCGTTCGCCCGCCAGCCACACCGCACCGGCGAAACCCACCAGAGCGCAGACGGCGACCATGAGCGCGCTGAGCGGATCGGCCACCAGGCTGATGCCGATCGGAAACCCCCAGCCTCCGGAGTGCACCACCTGCAGACCGCCGTCGGCCGTGCCGGCGATGAGCCCCGCGCCGGCCACACACAGGCCGGCGGTGGCGATCAAGGTCACCACCCGGTGCAGCCGGTAATGACGACGGCCCGCCAGCGCCTGCAGCGCGGCGCCGAAAAACGGCAGGAGGATCGGCGCGACCACCGCCGCCGTCATGCGGACTCCTCCTGGTGCAATTCCTCGACGTCATCGGTGCCCAGGCGCGTCTGCGCGCGCATGACCAGGGCCAGGGCAAAGGCGAGCAAACCGAAACCGATGACGATGGCGGTCAGGATGAGCGCCTGCGGCAGCGGATCGGCGTAACCGGCCGCGGGCACCGTGCCATCGGCACCGAGGATCGGCGCGCGATCGCGGCGCAGGCCACCACTGACAAAGATGACAAGGTTGGCGGCATGACTGAGAAACATGATGCCCAACAGCACCTGCACCAGACTGCGGCGCAGCAGCAGGTACACGCCGAGGGCGAACAGCAACCCGGTGAGAATGGACAGCAGGGTTTCCATGCGCCCGTCACGCTAGCAAGTGAAGCGGCCGCGACAAGCGGCGATGCGGCGAATCGGACCGTCACGAGCGGTCGCGACCCGCCGCCTGCATGAACAGCGAGGCGATCTTGAGGGTCACTCCGGCGACCGTGAGAAAGACGCCGGTGTCAAACAGCAGCGGCGTGCCAAACTTGAGCTTGCCGATCACCGGCAGCCAGATCGAGCCGCCCCAGAGCGCCTGAAAAAACTCGCCGCCCGCCAGCGGCCCGGCAACGGCGGCGAGCAGGGCCAGCAACCAGCCGAGACCGATGAGCTGCTGCGGATCCACCCAGAGATTGAGGCGCGGCGTCGCCTGCTCGACAAAGGCGGGCAGCAGCAGGGCCATGGCCAGAACCAGCCCGCCGATGAAGCCACCGCCGGGATCGTTGTGACCACGCAGCATGAGCAGCACGGCAAGCCCCGCCAGCAGCGGCGACAGCACGCGGGCGGCCAGACGCAGGATCCGGCTGGTCATGGCGCGCCCTCCTTTTGTTCCGCTTTCTCGAAGCCGTCCTCGGCGGACGGACGCATGCGCACCAGCGCGTAAATGCCCAGCGCCGCCACGCCCAGCACGACGATTTCCCCAAGCGTGTCGAGCGCCCGGAAATCGACCAGGATGACGTTGACGACGTTGCGGCCATGCGCCTCGACCAGGCTGCGCGCCATGAACTCCGGCGCGATGCTCTCGTGCAGCCGCACATGTGCCGCCTTCCAGACCACAACCCCGACGGCGGTGCCGGACAGCAGGGCCAGACCGGCGTCGCGCAGGCGCCCGCCCAGGGCATCGCGCGGCCGGATCGGCGGCAGGCGGGTGATGACGACGGCAAACAGCACCACCGTCAGCGCCTCGACCAGGATCAGGGTCAGCGCCAGGTCCGGCGCGCCGAAGTCGACAAACAAATAGGTCATGCCCAAGCCGACCCAGCTCAAGCCGAGCAGGGCGGTGATGCGCGAGTGCGTCAGCGCCGCCACCACTCCAGCCAGCGCCATCGTCGCCACCACCAGGCTTTCAAACCCGCGCGGCGCGAGTTCACTCTGTCGCTCCAGCCCGGGCAGGACCGGCAGCACGCGCAGCAGCAGCAGACCGGCCGCCACACCGAACAGCACCCGCAGGTAATGGCGCAGGCGACCATTCTGAATCCAGCGCTGGGTGGCGTCAGCCAGGCCGAGCAAACCCTTCCAACCGCGTTCGTAGAGGGCGCCCGGCCCGAAGCGCGCCAGACCGGCACCACGCTCGCGCAGACGCTGAAAGGGTCGCCGCACCAGGCACAGGCCAAGCCCGCCGGCGACCGTCACCACGCTCAGCGCCAGCACCGGATTGAACCCATGCCAGAGTTTCAGGGTCAGTGCCTCCGCGTGCGGATCCAGGCAGCGCAGCGCCGGCGCCAGCAGCAGGGTGTTGACCGTCTGCGGCGCCAGACCGCAGAGCAGGCTCAAAAGGCCGAGCACGAGGAACCCCAGCCGCATGCGCAGGCCGGCGTCATGGGCTTGCGCCAGCGCCGGCGGCGGCTCGCCATGAAAGGGCGACAACCCCACACTGAAGGCCACCTTCACCGTCGCCATGTTGGTGAACACCGCCGCCAGCAGCAGCGGCGTGCGCAGGTCCGGCACACTGACCTTGGCCTCGTACAGCAGCTCCTTGGAAATGAAGCCGAGGAAGGGCGGGATGCCCGACATCGAAAAAGCCGCCAGCACCGCCCCGGCCGCCGTCCAAGGCATCCAGCGGCGCAAGCCCTGCAGCAGGTTGATGTCGCGCGTGCCGGTCGCATGATCCACCGCGCCCGCCACCATGAACAGCGCCCCCTTGTAAAAGGCGTGCACGAGCAGGAACACCACCGCGGCCTGCAGCGACAGCGGATCGCCGATGCCAAGCAGCATGACCAGGGTGCCGAGCGCGCTGACGGTCGTGTAGGCGAGCAGGCGCTTCAAGTCGCGCTGACCGAGCGCCAGCACCGAACTGACCACCATCGTCACCGCACCGGTCAACCCCAACAACTGATGCCAGAGC
>JAEYYS010000409.1 GCA_023428335.1 Verrucomicrobiota bacterium
GAGACGCAGTGGAATGAAAGCGGCCAGATGCCGCGCGGTGGTCGCGGCGTCATCAGCCCGGAACCCAATGGCCTGGTGTGCGTGCTCGACACGGCCTTCGCCCTGAATCCGGACGTCATCTTTCTGATCTCCGATGGCGATTTCTGGCAGACCTACCCCCAGGACCGGCGCATTCCGCACGAGGAGATCGAGGCCCGGGTGAAGGAACTGCAGCAGGGGCGCGCCAGCAAGGTGCCGGTGCACTTCATCGGCTTCCAGATGCGCGAGGCGGACAAGGACGCTTGGGAACGGCTGGCGCGCCGCACCGGCGGTCGCCTGCGCGAACTCAAGTGAGCGGCACCTCGTGGTACTCGAGCGCCCACTCCTTCATGTAGCGCACGCGCTGCGGCACGAAGCGGTACAGGATCAGTTCCGGATTGTCGATGTCGCGCAGGTAGGCGCGCAGCAGCGGATTGGCGTCCCAGATCTCGCGGCGCAGCACCGGATCGTCCAGCAACTCGGCGGTCGCGGTGATGCGCACCTGGTTGTGGCCGTCGTCGACATAACACAGTTCGGCGCGCGGATTCGCCGCCAGCTCGGCGGTCTTGCCGTAGCGACGCAGGTTGGCGACATAGACCGTGAAACCGTCGGTGCGCACCGGCGAAACCGGGCGCAGGCGCGGCTGGCCCGCATCGTCGGTGGCGAGCACGGGAAACTTCGCCGCCTTCATCGTGGCGCGCGCCAGCTCGGGCAGTTCGGCGGGATCGGGGGGCGGAGGCAGGGGCATGGGCGATGCATGCCAAAAAGCGGTGACGAGGGCAAGACGGAATGCGGCAAGGTCACGAGCTTGCCGACGTTGACCGAACATGCCTGCCCGCCTCACCGCACTGCTGCTGCTCGCCCTGACCGCCTTCGCGCGGGCCGAGATCCACACCGGCCAAGGCTTGCTGGCCGGTGAAGTGACGACCGACAGCGTTCTGTTGCAGACGCGTCTGACCGCGCAGCCCGGCCCCGAGCTGGATGCCGATGGCGACCTGCCCGGCGCGGCCGGTGTCGCCTGCTTTGAATATGCCACCGATCCGGCCTTTGCCGGTGCCCGGCGCACGCCGTGGTCGAAAGTGGAGGCGGGGAGCGACTTCATTGTGCGCGCCCGCCTCGCCGGGCTGCAGCCGGGGACCCCCTATCACTACCGGGTAATCGCCGGTGCAGATGAGGCGTCGGCGAAACCGCTTCAGCACGGTCGTTTCAAGACCCTGCCCGGCGCCGGATCCGACGCGCCGCTGCACTTTGTCATGGGCAGTTGCATGAACTATCATTCGTTCATGAGCGGCAAGGCCAATGGCGGCGGTCCGGTCACCGCCACAGCGGAGGACAAGCGCCTCGGTTACCCCGCCTTCGCCGCCATGGCGGCCCTGCAGCCCGACTTCTTCATCGGCACCGGCGACATCGTCTACTACGATCACCCCGCGCCGACGGCGGCGAAGACGCTGCCGGAACTGCGCCGCAAGTGGCACGAGCAGTTCCGCTTTCCGCGGATGGTGGAGTTCTTCACCGTCACCCCGGCCTTCTGGTCGAAGGACGATCACGACTTCCGCTTCAACGACGCCGACCTCGGCGGCGCGCGCCTGCCCGAGGCGGTCACCGGCATCGGCCTGTTCCGCGAGCAGATGCCCGTGCATCCCGCGGGCGACCTCCGCTCGCCGAGCTACCGCACGCACCGCATCCATCGGCATCTGCAGCTTTGGTTCCTCGAAGGCCGCGACCATCGTTCGCCCAATGCCCAGCCCGACGGACCCGACAAGACGCTCTGGGGCCGCGAGCAGCGCGAGTGGCGGCAGCGCAGGTTGAAAGCGAGCGATGCGCCCTGGAAGATCCTCATCACGCCGACGCCCATGGTCGGTCCGGATCGCAACAGCAAGAACGACAACCACGCCAACCTGCGCGGCTACCGCCACGAAGCCGATGCGTTCTTTGCCTGGCTGCGCGACGAGGGCATCTCGAATGTCCTGACCTTTTGCGGCGATCGTCACTGGCAGTATCACAGCCTGCACCCCCTCGGCGTCGAAGAGTTTTCCGTGGGCGCGCTCAACGATGAAAACGCCATCCGCGGCGAAAAACCCGGCGGCAAAAACACCACGGATCCCGAGGGCCTCATTCGCCAGCCCTACCTCTATCCCAAACCCACCGGCGGTTTCCTGCACGTCCGCACCAGCACGGGCACGCAGGGTCGCGCCAAGCTCGAGATCGAGTTTCGCGACGACCTCGGCGAGGTGCTGTACCGCGTGCTCAAGCGTGCCGACTGAGGATTGCCAGCAGGAAGCCGTTCCTTCTGCGTGCGTTCAGGGCGCGCTGATCGGCCAGTTGTCGGTGCGGAAGGGCGAGGCCGGCAGGCCGGCGCCGTTGACCAGGTTGGCGTCGGGATTGGCCGCCCAGGCATAGCGCACTGCCACCGGTGCGGTGATCTGCGGATGCGAGACGATCACGCTGTCGCCTTCGAGGCGCGCCTGCGCGGGAAACCATTGCTGGTCGGCGCCGGCGATGACAAAACCCCGCAGGGCAGCGCCGCCGCGGGCGGCCAGGCCGGCGTCGGCGTGAGCAAATTTCAGCACGACCTCGCCGCCGCGGATCTCATGGCCGGCGGGCAGGGGACCGGACCAGGAAGGCAGATCGACTCCATACACCTTCGCCTTCGCCCACAGGGCTAGGCGTTCGCCGACGGTTTTCTTGTCCTTGGGATGGTTGTCGTTGGCTTCACCGACATCGATCGTCACCGCCATGCCGGTGTTCGGCAGGCTCAGGCTCTTCAGCATGGCCTCGCGCACCAGCGGGCGCGGCGCGGTCTGTTCGAAGTTCGGCAACTGCACCCAGGCAAAGGCGATCTCGCGATCCCACTGCGCGCGCCAGTCCTTCACCAGCAGCGGCAGCTGGGTCGCATACAGGCTGGCTTTCTCGACGTTGCCACAGTTGTGCTCGCCCTGGTACCAGATGACGCCGCGCAGGGCGTAGGGCACCAGCGGGGCGATCATGCCGTTGAACAAATTCGCCGGACGGTTGGGGTCGCGGTCGGGATGCACTTCGGCACGCGGCGCGCGCGACACAGGCTTGCCGGCTGCCTTCGCCTCAGCCGCCTTCTGCTTCCACGCGGCGAGGCGCTTGGCGTGTGCGGCCTTGGCGGCAGCTTCGTCAAAGGTCGTTGCCTTGCGGTTCCACACCTCGATCTGCGTCTGCAGGGCCGGCACCGCGCGCTGCACCGGTTCGCTCGTCCACGCAGCGATGTCGGTGCCACCCCAGGAGGCGTCGATCAGGCCGACCGGAGCGCCGAGGCTGCGATGCAGGTCGCGGCCGAAGAACCAGGCGACCGCGGAGAAGTTTGGCGCACTTGCGGGCGTGGCGACCACCCACTGGCCTTCGCCTTCGGCCAGCGGTGTCTGCGCGGTTCGGCCCGGCACGGTGAACAAGCGGATCTGCGGCTGGTCGGCGGCGGCGATGGCGCTGTCCGCGTCGCGGCTGCTCTTCAGGGCAAAGGCCATGTTCGACTGGCCCGAGGCGAGCCAGACTTCGCCGACGAGGATATCCTGCACGACGAGCTTGTTCTTGCCCTCGACCGTCAGCGTCAGCGCTTCGGCCTGCGCCTTCATCGGCGGGAAGTTGGTCTTCCAGCGGCCGTCCGCACCGGTGCGGGTGGTCACGCGCTGGCCGGCGAGCGACAGGGTGACCTCCTCGCCGGCATCGGCCCAGCCCCAGACGGGCACGTTGACCCCTGCCTGCAGGACGAGGTGATCGGAGAAGATCGCGGGCAGACGGACGTCGGCCAGCGCGGGACTGGCGAGCAGGAGGAGGCAGCAGAGGCGCAGGGTCATGGTGTGCCCATGACACGAAGCGCCGGCCGCCACTATTTCAGCAGGCCGCTGTCGGTCAGCCATTCCGTGAAGCGCTCGGGCCACTTGGCAGCGGCACCGGTCTTGCCCGGGCGATAGCCAAAGCCGTGACCGGCCTCGCTGTAGATGTGCAGCTCCGCCTTCACGCCGGCGGCCTTGTATTTCAGGTACAGGCCGGCCATGCCCTCGGCGATGTCGGGGCGGTCGCCGTAGCCGCAGGCGATGAAGACCGGCGGCATGCCCTTGCGAGCCTCGAACAGGTGCGAGGTGCCCGGGTAGATGAGGGCCTGGAAATCCGGTCGGCAGCCCGCGCGCTCAATCGGATCCGCGGCGTCCGGCTGGCCGGCGTCGTTCGTCATGGCGGCAAAGGCGGCGAGCTCGCCACCGGCGGAAAAACCGAGGATGCCGATGCGATCCGGCCGGATATGCCACTCGCCGGCGCGGCTGCGCACGAGTCGCAGGGCGCGACGTGTGTCGGCCATGGCATGCTCCTGGATCGTGTAGGTGCTGTCCGGCTCGCGGGCGAGTCGGTACTTCAAGACAAAGGCGGCGATGCCGCGATCGCGAAACCATTCGGCTAAGGCACCGCCCTCATGGCCAAGGCAGAGTTTGCGGTGACCGCCGCCGGGGCAGAGGATGACCGCCGTGCCGGTGGCCTTGCCGGGTTCGGGCAGGTAGGGCGTCAGACTGGGGTTGTGAACGTTGCTGACGTTTTCGCCCTCGAGTTTTTCCGGTTCACCGGCGCGTTTCTCCGAACCCGGAGCGCCCCCGGGCCAGAGCGGCAGCGGCGTCGGGGCATCGGCGGCGGCAAGGGCGAGCGGCAGGAACAGGCAGGTGGCGAGGGTCTTCATGGCGGTCAGTCTTGGATGAGGATCTGGAAGAGGTTGTGGTAGCGATCGGTCCACAGCGGCACATCGATCGGCTCGGGTTCGTCGGGCGGATCGGCCGGGGTATCGGCGAGGAAGGTGGCGTTGTTCGTCAGCAGCACGTAATCGGTGCTGTCGTGGTCGCCCTCGGCCTCGGTGAGAACGCGCGTCCACTTCCAGCCCAGGGCCTCGGCCTGCTTCTGCACGACCGGCGCCAGCGTCAGGTAGGTGTTGGTGACATGCACGACGAGGATGCCGTCGGGCGCCAGGTGGCGGTGATAAATCTCAAAGGCCTCGCGCGTCAGCAGGTGCATCGGGATGGCGTCGCCGCTGAAGGCGTCGAGCAGCAGCACGTCGAATTTCTGGTCCGGCTCGCGCTCGAGGGTGAGGCGGGCATCGCCGATGTGGACACTGACGCCGGCACCGCGCGCGCGGGCGTCGGCCAGGTAGGTGAAGTGCTTTTCCGCCAGCCGGACAATCTCCGGGTTGATCTCGTAGAAGCGCCAGTGCTGGCCGCCGCGCGCGTAGCAGGCGGCGGTGCCGGCGCCGAGACCGACGATGCCGACGCGCGCGCCGTCCTTGGTGCGGATGCTGTCGAGCGCGCGGCCGATGCCGGTGTGATGACCGTAGTAGGTGACCGGTTCCTCGCGGTAGCTGGCGCCGAGGTTCTGCATGCCGTGGACAATGCCACCATGCACGAGGGTGACGTAGTCGTTCTCCAGACCGCTGTCGTAATCCTTGTCGACGTAGAGCGTGCCGTAGAAGTTGCGCACGCGCTCGACGCGGGGATCGACCCGCAGGGTGGTGCCGGACAGTTCGTACACGCTCCAGCCGCCACCGGCGAGCATGGCGAGCGCGAGCGGCAGGGCCAGCCACTTGCGGCGCAGGCTGAGGAAGGCCGCGGCCAGCGCCAGGCAGGCGATGCCGAGACCGACCAGCAGACCGAGCGGCCATTCGAGGTAGGTGACGAAATAGCGCGGGGCCGCCAGGCTGACGAGCAGGCCGCCGAGCGCGCCACCGGCGGACATGAACAGGTAAAACTCCGTCAGTTTTGCCGGCTCGGGCTTGAGTCGCGCCAGCTCGCCATGGCAGACCATGCAGGCGAGGAAGAGGGCGCCGAAGCAGACAAACAGCTCGACCCGGTAGTTCTGCCAGTCGCCAAAGGGCAGGCTCACCGTCCAGGCCTTCACGGCTTCATTCCAGCCGTGGTCGCGCAGCGGTGCCCAGGTCCAGGTGTCGGGCAGGTGATCGTAACCGGCCGCCGCCGCCAGCGCAGCCAGGGCCAGCCCGGCCCAGACGGGGCGCAGGTACCAGCGCTCGTGCTCAAAGCAGAGGATGAAGGTCAGCAGATACAGGCTGAGCGGCACCACCCACATGAAGGGCACCACCGCCACATCCTGGCAGACATGGTTGGTGGCGGCCAGCAGCAGCACGCTGGCCACCGCCGGCAGCAGCAGCCAGAGCAGGCGCCGACCGAGCTGCTCCCAGAGCAGACGACCCCAGCGCCGCAGTCGGCCAACCGGAGCGGGTGCGACCTCGTCCGTGGCGGCGTCGGTGGGTGCGGAGCTGGCCGCGTCGGCAATGCGGCCGTTGCGACGCGCCAGCACGAAGGACAGGGCGGCGAACAGCACAAAGGCGGCCGACCAGATCCAGGTCTGGGTGATGACTTCCAGGCGCGGTTCGATGAGGAAGGGATAACTGAGCAGGGCGACCAGCGAGCCGATGTTCGAGAGCGCGTAGAGTCGCCAGGGCAGGCCGCCGGGCACGGCGCGGGTGAACCAGACCTGGGCCAGCGGGCTGGTGCTCGACAGCACGAAGTAGGGCAGGCCCACCGTACCCAGCAGGAGGAGCAGGATGCGGCCTGAAGGATCCTCGCCACCGGCGGGTTTCCAGGAAGCGTCGGGCGCAATCGGCAGGCAGGCGGCCGCGCCGAGCAGCAGCAGGCCGTGCACGATCATTTGGGTGCGTGGCGCCAGCCGGGTCAGCAGGTGGGCGTAGGCGTAACCGGCGAACAGCAGGGCCTGGAAAAACACCATGCAGGTCGTCCACACCCCTGGACTGCCGCCGAACCAGGGCAGGATGAACTTGCTGATCACCGGCTGCACTTGGAAGAGCAGGAAGGCGCTCAACAGGCTTAGGGAACCGAGCAACAGCCCGATCCGGGCGCGCGCATCAGGGGAAGGGGAGGACATGCAGCGCGCAGGCTTTCACGTTCCCATCGGAAATCCAAGGGTTTTCTGAGGGGCGGGGAGTGGGGAGT
>JAEYYS010000058.1 GCA_023428335.1 Verrucomicrobiota bacterium
CCCCCCTCGCCCAGCCAACCTCCCCCAAGGCGGAAGCGCCAAACCCGGCACCGGCCAAACCTGTCGCCAAACCCGCTCAAGCCAAGAAGGACAACGCGCCGAAACCTGTGCCGGCCAAGCCTGCCGAGCCGGCGAAAACCGCCGCCAAACCCGCCGAAGCCAAGAAGGACGCCGCCCCCAAGCCCGCACCCGCGAAACCTGCCGAGCCGGCGAAAACCGCCGCCAAACCCGCTGAAGCGAAAAAGGCCGCTCCCCCACCCCAGCCGGTGGCCATCTTCAAGGACAAGGCCTTGGAAGCAGCCGTCCGCAAACAGGTCTTCGCCAAGCGCGAAAGCAAGGATCCACTCACCGCCGAGGATGTCGCCAATGTCGCCGTCATCGAGGGCAAGGACCTCGGCATCAGCGACCTGTCTGGCCTGGAAAAATGCACCGCCCTGGCCTCGCTCACCCTGCCCGGCAACAAGATCAGCAACCTCACCCCGCTCAAGGGCCTGACCCGTCTGCAGTTCCTCGACCTTGCCAACAACCAGGTGGCCGATCTCGCGCCACTGGCTGACTGCAAGGCGTTGCAGTACCTGGAACTGACAAACAACCGCGTCGCCGATGTGCGCCCGCTCGCCGGTGTTTCGGCCCTGACCTCCCTCTACTTGGCCGGCAACCAGATTGAGGACGCCACGCCCCTGTTCAAGCTGCCCAAGGTCTGGACCCTCTATCTGGAAGGCAACAAGGTGACCCGCCTGGCCGGCATCGGCGCGATGAAATGGCTGTCCATGCTCTCGCTCAAGGGCAACCGCATCAGCGACCTCAGCCCGCTTGAGCCGCTGACCGACCTGCAATTTCTCTTCCTCGACAACAACCAGATCAGCGACTTCACGCCGCTGCACCGGATGTGGAAGAAGGACAACGACGGCGCCCGCGAGTGGGCTCCCTACTGCCAGATCCACGCCGGAGGCAACCCGGTCAACGAGGCCTCCAAAGCCCTGCTCGAGGAAATGAAAAAGGCCGGCGCCCGCCTGACCCTCTGAGTCCATCGCACCCCCTGCAGCCCCACGCCGCAGCAAAAGCACCGCCGCAGGCAGAAAACGCTTGTCCTGCGGCCCGGTGACCGCTTGATTCTTCCGCTTTCATCGCAATTGCCATCAACCCCCAGGAACCCCATAGGAGAACCGCACCGTGAAATTCAAATGCCCGTCTTGTGACATGCAACTGAAGGCCGAGCCGGAGATGGCTGGCAAAGTCGTTCGCTGCCCCGGTTGCAACACCAAGCTCAGCATCCCGGCCAACCTTGGTGGTCTGCCGCCGCCCACTAGTCTGCCGCCGCCGCCCTCGGGCGTGACGCCGCCGGATGGCAGCCAGGAACACCCGGCGGAACACCCCGGTGAATCCTCCGAAGCGCCCTCGTATCAGAGCTACACCACCGGCCAGCAGGAGCGCGGCGGTTGGGAGGAGGCAGACCCCGCCAACCCGAGCGTGCTCGCCGCGATCGGCATCGGCCTCGTCGGCACCCTCGCCTGGTATGGCATTCTCTTTCCCTTCGGTGTCGGCGCCTACGGCAGTGCTCCGGCCAACTCGATGGACTACATCCATGACCTCTTCTACGAGCGCACCTGGGTGAACATGCTGGAGACCTTCTTCTTCTTCTGGGCCATGGCCATCCTCTGGCTGAAGAACAAAAAGCTTCGCCACCAGAAGGACGCGATGTACCTGGACGTCCTGCCCTCTGACATCGGTCAGGAGATCAACTCGGGCAATGTCGGCCAGTTCATCGACCACCTCTACGGCCTGCCGTCCCGTCTGCGCGACAGCATGATGGTCAACCGCATCCGCAAGGGCCTGGAACTGTTTGAAGTGCGCCAGAACAATGGTGAGGTCAACGGCATGCTGGCGGCCCAAAGCGGCATCGACAGCGCCCGCATCGGCGGCAGCTACGCCCTCGTGAAGGTGTTCCTCTGGGCCATCCCGATTCTGGGCTTCATCGGTACGGTGCTCGGTCTGTCGAGCGCCATCGGCAGCATCGACCTCTCCGACACCTCGAACCTCGACAAGATCATGGGCTCGATCGGCAACGTCACCAGCGGCCTCGGCACCGCCTTCGACACGACCCTGCTCGGTCTTGTTCTGGCCATGTTCCTCAACTTCCCGATGAACACGCTGGCGAAGGCCGAGGACGACAACCTCAACAACATCGACGCCTTCTGCAACGAAGTGCTGCTGCCACGCCTCAACGACGGCGGCGGCATCGCCGGTGGTGACACCAGCGGCCTGATGGACACCCTGGTGAAGGCCGTCGCCAACGCCCAGAAGGAGTTCCTCGTCGACCTCAACTCCCTCTCCGCCAAGATCAAGGACTACGCCGACAACCTCGACAAGCGCGCCGCCGCCCACCAGGAGCGCGTCGACGCCGAGTTCGCGATGAGCCTCAACCGCATGCGCGAGGACCTCACCAACGCCGTCAAGGACAGCGTCAAGACCACGACCGACTACACCCGCGCCCTCTCCTCCGGCATCCAGGGCCTCAACAACGTCCTGACGGAACTCGGTGGCAAGCAGGTCATCATCCACCAGACGGTCAAAAAGGGCTGGTTCAGCCGCGGTTAATCCCCTTCTCCCCCTGCCACCATGGCCCAACGGCGTGCGTCATCCGGCGACGAAGTCTCGCTCTTCCCCTTCCTGAGCATCCTCGCGTGTCTCATTGGGGCGCTCGTGCTGCTCATCGTCGTGCTCGCCGTCTCCCAGGCCGGCAAGGCCGAGGGCCGCTCCGCGGAGGAGATCCGCATGGCGCAGGATTACCTGCGCATGAAGAAGGAGCTCGAGGAGCGCAAGCAACTCGACCTCGCCCTCAAGGAAAAGATCGCCGAACTGGAGAAACTCCAGGAGGAAGTCGAGGAAAAGCAGCAGCGCTTCATCAAACTGCGCCGCCTGCTCGACTCCTCCAAGGAGGTGCAGCAGCAGAACGAGCAGATCAGCCAGCAACTGCAGAAAGAACTCGACAGCCTGCTTGTTGAGATCGACGGCCTCAAGAAGCAGCAGGTCACCGCCAAGGAGGAAATCGCCAAGCTTGAGGCCGAACTCAAGGCGCGCAAGGTGCCTGAAGACAAGAAGGTGCCACCGGTTGTGGTCCAGCCCTCGGGCGGGGGCATGAGTGAAGGCACCAAGGTGTACTTCGTCGAGTGCAGTGCCGGCGCACTGAAGATCCTCGGTGCCTGGGGCGAGGACTACCGCCTCGGTGCCACCCCGGAAATCGTCGTCGCCGACGCCGCCTACAACCACTTCCTCTTCGAGGTGGCCAAGGACAAGAACTCCCTCATCCTCTTCCTCATCCGCGACGACGGCCAGGGTCCGTTCAACAACGGTGCCGGCCGCGCCGAAGGCGATTACAAAATCCGCATCGGCAAGCTGCCCATCCCCGGCCGCGGCCAGCTCGACCTCGCCCTCTTCGACAAGTTCCGCGGTAAGATTGATCCGCCCGTGCCCGGTGCGCCCGTGCCCGCCCCGGCCCCCAACCCCTGATCTCCGACGCGCATGGCCAAAAGAAAGCAGGATTCCTCCGAGCTGAACCTCGACTCGCTGATGGACGCCGTCACGAACGTCGTCGGCGTGCTCATGATCGTCTTCATCATGCTCGCGGTGAACACCGCCAAGATGGTGCAGAAGATTCTCAGTGACCTGCCTCCGGTCACGCCTGAGGAACACCAGAAGATGGTCGAGCAGGTCAAGGCCCTGCCGCCGCCACCGGCCGACCCGGAGAAAATCGAGGAAGACAAGAAAAAGGCCGAGCAGGACCTGAAAAAAATCGTCGAGGAACTGCGCACGATCGACACCAGCGACATGGCCTCGCGCATGAAGTTCATGGACCTCGACAGCTTCCGCAAGAAGCTCGAGGAGGCCAAACAACTGCGCGAAAAGGAAAAGGTCGAGGTCGACAAGCTCATCACCGAGATTGAGCGCCTCAAGGCCCTGCTCGACGACACCCCCGCCTACCAACCGCCGCCGCCCACCTACGTGCGCCTGCCCAACCCGCGCCCCTATCCGAAGGAGCCGAATGAGACGCGCGTGCTTGTCGCCCGCCAAGGCGTGCTGCACTTCAATCAGCGGGAGTTCCTCCAGCCCATCCTCGACGGCCTGGAAAAAGCCAAGAGCCAGCTCTACTACAAGGAGGCCAAGATCGAGCCCTTTGCCGACATGCTCGGCAAGATCTACGGCTCACCCGCCGCCGCCCAGCAGGCCTGGCCGGAAATTGCTCCCTTCGTCGGCACCTTCCAGATGGAATACGTCGCGGTCGCCCACAAGGCCCTGACCGCCGCCGGCCTGCCCGCCAACCGCCAGGCCCTCTCCGCCTTGGGCGACATCTCCATCGCCGTGCGCTCCAACCCGGGTGCTGTCGCCGAGGCGCTGGTCGCCGCCACCAAGGGCGACCTGGCCAAGTGGACCGCCCTGGATCCTTCGCGCGACCCCACCAAACCGACGATCCAGGCCGTGGCCGGCGCCGGCAAGGTCACCTTCACCTGGGGCACCCGCGCCACCGAGGTCAAGGCCACCCCGCGCGATATCCACAACTACTTCGTCAAGGACCTCGCCGACACCAGCGGCATCAAGGACCGGAGTAAGGAACGCACGATCTACGATGCCTTCGCCATCCGCTCGATGCTCGAGCGCGCCGCCAGCAACCCGACCTTCAGCGGCCCCTTCACCCTGGTGCCCACCATCCGCCCCGGCTCCACCCTCGTGCAGATGCAGCTCACCCCCAAGGCCGGTGGCGGCGAAACGCTCGACCAGATGCGCAACGAGGGCTCGAACTACCAGCGCATGCTGCGCCAGCTCAAGGGCGATCCCAACGGCGTCGCCGTCTATCAGGTGATGACCAACGCCTTCGACACCTACCTCGAAGCGCGCAAGATCGCCGACGAAATCGGCGTCGCCGCCACCTGGGAATTCCTCGCCGGCCTCGAACTGACGATCAATGTCAACGGCTACGAAGTCCAGCGCTTCGCCCTGGTGCCGCCGCCGCGCCCGGCCAAGGCCGGAGAGATCCGCATCACGGCACCGAAGAAGTCGCTCGACTGATCCTGTCGGTGCCATCGAACCACGGCTGACCCTGGAGCCGTCAGGCCGCCTCCAGCCCGAGTTCGCGTCGCACCTGTCGCACGCCCGCAACCATCGCCGCCAGCTTGCGCCGCGACGCCCAGCGCGCGGTCTGACTCAACCCGCAGTCGGGTGCGAAGACCAGTCGCTCCGCCGGCGCATGCCGCAGGCAGGCGCGCACCGCCTCCGCCACCTGCTCCGCTGTCTCGATGTGGTAGCTTTTGACGTCAATGACCCCGACCGCCACGTCCATGCGCGCGGCAATCGCGGCGATGACCTCGAGCTCGGCATACTCACGGCTGGCCATCTCAACATGCATCTCGTCGCAGTGCAGGTCGAGAAAGACGGGGAAGAGCGGCGCATAGCGACGCGGCCCCACCGCCCGTCCCTTGTAGTTGCCAAAGCAGAGATGCGTGCACAGACGTGTGCGGCCGTATGCCGGCTCGACCGTGCGGTTGAAAAGATCCACCAGCCGGCGCGTGTCCTCGCGGTGGCCATAGCAGCTCATGCTCGGCTCATCGACGCAGATCTCCTCGGCGCCGGCAGCGACCAGGGCCTCGATCTCCGCACGCACGATCGGCAGCAGCGCCTCGGCGACGGCATGACGGTCGGCATACTGCCGGTTCGGCACCAGCCGGCCGCTGAGCGTGAACGGCCCCGGCACGCTCACCTTGAGCCGGCGACCGCTGCCACCGGCCAAACGGCGCAGTCGCTCGAATTCGGCGACCGCACCCAGGCCGCGCGGCGCCGCCAATTCACCGATGATTTCATGACGGCCGCGCTGGTCATGGGCGGGCGGGCCAAAGCGACGCGGGCTCGCCGGCTCCAGGGAAATCCCCTGCAGGAAGCCGTAGAACGACAGATTGAAATCGAGCCGCGTCTGCTCGCCATCGGTGATGACATCCAAACCGGCCGCCAGTTGGTCCTGGATCGCCACCATGGCGGCGTCCTCCTGCAACTCTTCGAGGTCGTCGCGACCGAAGGCGTCGAGCCGGCCGGCGGCGAATTCCAGCCACCCGGGAAACGGGTAGCTGCCAATGACCGAGGTGCGCAGCGGTTGGGCGTTCATGCGGGCAGGCTAAACACCGCCGCCGCACCGCGTCAAACCCGGGGCGCATAGTGCAATTCACAGGGCGGGAAAGACCAGCGACCATTCCGCTTTGACTCACCCCACCTCCCCTTCACTGTGCCGGCATGAAAGTGCTTGCCCTTCTGCTCGCCCTGGCGCCCTGCCTGCTCACTGCCCAGCCCGCCAACGTCATCGTGCTTTTCGCCGACGACCTCGGCTGGGGCGATCTCGGCTGCCAGGGTTCGCCCGTCATCCGCACCCCGCAACTCGACCGCATGGCCGCCGAGGGCCTGCGCTTCACCGACTTCTATTCCGCCGCCGAAGTCTGCACACCGAGCCGGGCCGCCCTGCTCACGGGTCGCTACCCGATCCGCAGCGGCATGTGTGCGATGCCCAAGGCGCCGCGTCGCGTGCTCTTCGGCGATTCCAAGGGCGGCCTGCCGCAGACCGAACGCACACTGGCGCGCGTCCTCAAGGATCAGGGCTACGCCACCGCCCACATCGGCAAGTGGCACCTCGGCATCCATGAAGGCGGCCGCCCACTCGACCACGGTTTCGACCACAGCTTCGGCCTGCCCTACTCGAACGACATGGACGCCCGCCCCGGCCTGCCCAAGGGATCGACCGGTTCGCCGAACCCGCCGACCGACGGCTGGAATGTGCCGCTGCTGCGCGACGGCAAAGTGGTCGAACAGCCGGCCGTGCAGACCACCCTGACCAAGCGCTACACCGAGGAAGCGGTGAAGTTCATCAGCGGCCAGAAAGGCAAACCGTTCTTCCTCTACCTCGCCCACACCTTCCCGCACGTGCCGATGTTCGCCTCGCCCACCTTCCAGGGCACCAGCCGAGCCGGCAGCTACGGCGACGCCGTCGAGGAACTCGACTGGAGCACGGGCGAAATCCTCGCCGCCCTGCGCCGTGAGGGCCTGGCCGAAAACACCCTCGTCGTCTTCACCAGCGACAACGGCCCCTGGCTCATCATGGGCAACCAGGGCGGCAGCGCCGGCCCGCTCAAGGACGGCAAGGGCAGCACCTGGGAGGGCGGCATGCGCGTGCCCGGTCTGTTCTGGATGCCCGGCCGCATCCGCCCCGGCGTCACCTCGCAACCCACCAGCGCCCTCGACCTCTTCCCGACCGCCCTCGCCCTCGCCGGCGCCACACCACCGGCCAACATCGAACTCGACGGCCGCGATCTCTCGCCCCTGCTCTTCGACGGCGAACTGCTGCCCGAGCGCCCCTTCTTTTATTACCGCGGCGATCAGATCTTCGCCGTCCGTCTCGGCGAGTGGAAGGCCCACCTCAAGACCCAGACCGGTTACGGCCAGCCAAAGGCCGATGCCCATGCCACGCCCCTGCTCTTCCACCTCGGCCGCGATCCCTCGGAAAAACGCGACCTCGCCGCCAGCCACCCGCAGGTCGCCGAGCGCCTGCGCGCCCTCGCCGAAGCCCAGCGCGCCGCTGTCGTGCCCGGCGCACCGCAACTGCACTGATCCGCGGCAAGACCCCCACACCTCCTGCATTCCCCAGCCATGCTTCGCCCGCTCGCCCTCCTCTTCGCCGCCCTGCTGCCCGCCGTCGCCGCCGACCGCCCCAACATCGTCTGGATCATGGCCGACGACCTCGGCTACGGCGACCTCGGCTGCTACGGCCAAAAAGTCATCACCACGCCCAACCTGGACCGCATGGCGAGCGAAGGCCTGCGCTTCACTCATTACTACGCCGGTGCCACAGTCTGCGCTCCCTCGCGCAGCGTGCTGATGACCGGCCTGCACCACGGTCACACCCGCGTGCGCGGCAATGCCGGCCAGGCCAATCCGGCGGCGCAGGCGCTGAAACCGGGCGATGTCACGGTCGCCGGCGTGCTGCAAAAGGCGGGGTACAAAACCGCGCTCATCGGCAAGTGGGGCCTCGGCAATGTCGGCGCCGCCGAGAGCGGTTTGCCGCGCAAGCACGGCTTCGATGAATTCTACGGCTACCTCAGCCAACACCACGCCCACAACCACTTCCCCGACTACCTCAGGCGCAACGAAACCAAGGAACCGCTCTCCAATGTCATCGTGCCGGTCGGCGAAGACGGCGCCGGCTACGCCACCGATGCCGTGCACTTCGCCGATGACCTCTTCGCCGAGGAGAGCCTGAAGTTTGTCGACGAAAACCGCGACCGTCCCTTCTTCCTGTACTGGAGCCCGGTCATCCCGCATGCCAACAACGAGCGCGCCCGCCTGCTCGGCGACGGCGCCCAGGTGCCCGACTACGGTCCGTATGCCGACAAGGACTGGCCGAATCAGGACAAGGGTCAGGCCGCGATGATCACCCGGCTCGACAGCTATGTCGGCCGCATGCTTGAGCAGTTGCAGAAGCTCGGCCTGGCGGAAAAAACACTGGTCATCTTCACCAGTGACAACGGCCCGCACAATGAGAGCAAGCACGACCTCAGCCGCTTCCAGCCCTCCGGCCCCTTCACCGGCATCAAGCGCAGCCTGACCGACGGCGGCATCCGCGTGCCCTTCATCGCCTGGTGGCCCGGCAAGGTGAAACCTGGCGTGACCGATCACGTCGGCTACTTCCCCGATTTCCTGCCCACCGCCGCCGAACTCGCCGGCGCACCCGCCCCCGCACAGACCGACGGCCTCAGCCTCGTGCCACTGCTGGCCGGGCGACCCCAGGAGCAAAAAACCCATGAGTTCCTGTACTGGGAATTCCACGAGGGCGGCTTCAAGCAGGCCGCGCTCTATCAGGGCCGCTGGAAGGGCCTGCGCAGCGGCGGACCGGACGCTCCGGTCAAGCTGTTCGATCAGAAGAACGATGTCGCCGAAGTCAACGATGTCGCCGCCGCCCACCCCGAGATCGCCGCCAAAATCGGCGCTTATCTCAAGACCGCGCGCAGCGAACTGCCCGAATGGGAACCGCGCTGGCAGCCTGCGGGCAAAAAGAAGGCGAAGTAGGCGACGGCCCGGTGGCCGCCGCCTCAGTGACGGGTCGCCTCAGCGACCCTGAACGAATTCCTCCATCAGATCCATCGCCTTGACGATGAGGTCCGGCGCCGTCGCGTAGCAGCAGCGCACAAAGCCTTCGCCAGCCTTGCCAAAGGCGTTGCCGGGCACGACGGCGACGCTCTTTTGCTCGAGCAGGCCGATGGCAAACTCCTTGCTGGTCATGCCGGTCGGCCGGATGTCCGGGAACACGTAGAAGGCACCGCCTGGATTGAAGCAGGGCAGCCCCATGGCGTTCAGGCGGGAGACGATGAGGTTGCGCCGCTGCTCGTAGCTCTGGCGCATCTCCTCATAGGCGGAGGCGCCCATCTTCAGGGCTTCCAGCCCCGCGGTCTGGCTCATGATCGGCGCGCAGAGCATGCAGTACTGGTGGATCTTCATCATCGCCTCGCGCAGGACGGCGGGCGCACAGGCATAGCCCAAACGCCAGCCGGTCATGGCAAAGGCCTTGCTGAAACCGTGCAGCAGGATGGTGCGCTCGCGCATGCCGGGATACTCGACAATGCTGCGGTGCTGCCGCTGATCGTACAGCAGCTCGCAGTAGATCTCGTCGGTGATGACGATGAGGTCGTGCTTCACCGCCAGCGCGGCGATCTTCGCCAGTTCCTCGGGCGGCATGATGCCGCCGGTCGGGTTGGTCGGGAAATTCATCGCCAGCACCTTGGTGCGCGGCGTGATCGCGCGTTCGACGTCCTCAGCCATGAGGGCGAACTGGTTTTCCTCGCGCGTCTCAACGACCACCGGCACGCCGTAGGCCATCTTGATGCCCGGACTGTACGAGACGTAGCAGGGTTCGTGGTAGATCACCTCGTCGCCCGGATTCAGCAGGGCGCGGAAAGCCAGGTCGAGCGCTTCGGAAACACCGACCGTGACCAGAATCTCCGTCTTCGGGTCGTAGCGAACCCGGAACTGGTTCTGCACGTAATCGCTGATGGCGATGCGCAGGGATTCCAGACCCAGGTTCGAGGTGTAGGTCGTGTGCCCCTTTTCGAGCGAACGAATCGCCGCCTCGCGGATCGGCCAGGGGGTGGGTTTGTCCGGTTCACCGACGCCGAGCGAGATCACATCCGAACGGCCAATGACCAGTTCGAAGAAATCGCGGATGCCAGAGCGGGGAAGATCGCGGACCTGGGTGCAGAGTTTGCTGTCGTAGTCCATGAGGGGCGTGATTCACGGACTGACCGGCAGGCGCTCTTCATCATCGCCAGGATTGACGAGGAAACCGGACTGCTTGTAGGCCTTGAGCTGGAAATGGGTGGCGGTGGAAAGGATGCCGCCGAGCGTGCTGAGCTTCTCGGCGACGAAGTTGGCGACATCGAGCAGGTCCTGTCCCTCGACGACCACGGCGAGGTCGTAGCCGCCGCTCATCAGGAAGCACTCGCGCACCTGGTCGAACTTGGCGATGCGCCGCGCCAGACGATCGAAGCCGCCCTCACGCTCGGGCGTGATGCGCACCTCAATGAGCGCGGTGACACCGCGATGCCCCGCTTTGTGGCGGTCGACCACGGCGTTGTAACCCAGGATCGTGCCGTCGGCCTCGGCCGCTCGCGTGCGCCGGATGACTTCGTCTTCGGTGAGGCCTAGAAGCTGGGCCAGCTCGCTGGGGGAGCGGTTCGAGTTGAGATGCAGGAGGTGAATCAGGGGATCCATGGGAAAGGCCAATCTACGCGAGCTTTGGGCGCTGGCAAGCGGTGCCGGGTGGACGCCTTCGCCGGCCGGCGGGCTCGGACACTCTGGACATCGTTCTTGTTTTGACAGCAGCGCGCGCGGCGATAGGCTCGCCGCCACATGCAGCTCTACCGCACCCGCCACGGCCTCTTCCTGCGCAGCCCGAACCTCACCTGGCACCGGCTCGAAGAGCAGGACTGGGACGCCCTGTTCAACCGTCCGGACCTGCACGCTCATCTTGTTGCCGAAGCGGCCAGCCTGCCGGCGGTGGCGGAACCGACCGACCTGCTCGCCCCCATCGGCAGCCAGGAGGTCTGGGCCGCGGGCGTCACCTACTTCCGCAGCCGCACCGCCCGCATGGAGGAGAGCAAGGACGCCGGCGGCGGCAGCTTCTACGACCGCGTGTACGCCGCCGAACGCCCGGAAATCTTCTTCAAGGCCACCCCGCAGCGGGTCGCCCACCCCGGCCAGGCCATGCACCTGCGCAGCGACTCGAAATGGATGGTGCCCGAACCCGAGTTGACGTTGGCGATCAACGCCGACGGCAACATCCTCGGTGCCACCGTCGGCAACGACCTGTCCTGCCGCGACATCGAGGGCGAAAACCCGCTGTACCTGCCGCAGGCGAAGTGCTTCAAACTCTGCGCCGCCCTCGGCCCCTGCCTGCTTGTCGCCCCCGCCCCACTGCCGCCGGAAACGGCCATCCGCCTGGAAATCCGCCGCGGCGAGGCCGTTGCCTTCGCCGGCGAAACCACCCTCGCCCAGCTCAAGCGCACGCCGCAGGAACTGGCCGGCTTCCTCTACCGCGACAACAGCTTCCCGACCGGCGCCTATCTGATGACCGGCACCGGCATCGTGCCCGGCGATGAGTTCACGCTGCAGCCGGGCGACGAGATGCGCATCTCGATCGATGGCATCGGCACGCTTGTGAACCCCGCCGCCTAACCCTCACCTCACCCCTTCCCCATGCTCACCGGACACCACCTCATCGCGGGTCGCGAAACCACGACCCAGCACGCCCCCTTCCAGGCCGTCAACCCGTCGACCAACCAGCCCATGGAACCGAGCTTCTCGGAGGCCACCGCCGCCGAGGCCGACGAGGCCCTGCGCGCCGCCGACGGCGCCTTCGACGGCCTGCGCACGGCCAGCGTCGAAACCCGCGCCGCCTTCCTGGAAACCCTGGCCGAGGAAATCCTCGCCCTCGGCGACGCCCTGCTCGAACGCGCCCATGCCGAAACCGCTCTGCCGATAGCCCGCCTGACCGGCGAGCGCGGCCGCGCCGTCAACCAGTGCCGCATGTTCGCCGCCCTGATCCGCGAAGGCTCTTGGTCCGAGGCCAGCATCGACCGCGCCCAGCCGGACCGCCAGCCCCTGCCCAAACCCGATGTCCGCCGCGTCCTGCAGCCGATCGGCCCGGTCGTCGTCTTCGGCGCCAGCAACTTCCCCTTCGCCATCGGCGTCGTCGGCACCGACTCGGTCTGCGCCCTCGCCGCCGGCTGCCCGGTCGTGGTCAAGGCCCATCCCGCCCACCCCGGCACCTGCGAGATGCTCTCGCGCGCCGTTTTCCAGGCCCTGCAGAAAAGCGGCCTGCCCCAGGGCAGCTTCTCGATGCTGCAGGGTCGCAGCCATGACATCGGCATCGAACTCGTGCGCCATCCGCTCACCCAGGCAGTCGCCTTCACCGGCTCGCTGCGCGGCGGTCGCGCCCTCATTGACGTCGCCGCCGCCCGCCCGCAGCCGATCCCAGTATATGCGGAGATGGGCTCGGTGAACCCCGTCTTCGTCCTGCCCAGGGCCCTCAAGGCGCGCGCCGCGCAGATGGCCGAAGCCTACATCGGCTCGGTCACCATGGGCGTCGGCCAATTCTGCACGAATCCAGCCATGGTCCTCGGCGTCAAGAGTCCGGAACTGGCGGAATTTGTCCGCGCCGCCGGCGAGCAGGCGCAAAAAGTCGCCCCGCAAACCATGCTGCACCGCGGCATCTGCGAAACCTATGAGGCCGGCACCGCCGTCTGGCACACGATCTCCGGCCTGCGCCTTGCCGGCCAGTCGGAGCAGAGCCCGAACCATGACGCCACCCAGGCCGCCTGCCGGATCTTCACCGCGCCGCTCGACGTTCTGCAGTCGAACGAGGAACTGCAGCGCGAGGTCTTCGGCCCCTGCTCGATCATCGCCGAGAGCGACAGCATGGAGGCCGTGCTGGAATTCGCCCGCGGGCTGGAGGGCCAGCTCACCGCCGCCATCCACGGCACGCCCGACGACCTGCGCGAAAACGCCGAACTGGTGCGCATCCTCGAACGCAAGGTCGGCCGCCTCATCTTCAACGGCTTCGGCACCGGCATCGAACCCTGCCCGTCGATGCACCACGGCGGCCCCTACCCGGCGGCCAGCCACAGCTACTTCACCAGCATCGGCACCGGCAGCATCCAGCGCTTCGTCCGCCCGGTCTGCTACCAGGGTTTCCCCGACGACTGCCTGCCTGAGGCCCTGCAAAACGCCAACCCGCGCGGCCTCATGCGCCTGCTCGACGGCAGCCTGACCCGCGAGCCGGTGGCCTGAACCGCCAGTTTGAGTAAACCAAACCCTCCACAATCGATCGGGCAGCACACTCGTGCTCCCCGATGCTTTAGGGATTCTGTCCCATGGACTCATTCCTCGGGCTGTGTGGTCGTCGCCTGCATTTTAACAGCACCTTCCTTGGCTTCGCTGGGGCCCTCAATTTTGTTGGTCGCTTCGACACGCGATTGGGCGGATTTGGCTTCAACGCTGGCCAGCTTGTTGGAAGCCAACTGGTCCAGTTCCGCCAAGCCACCTGAGAGCAGTCCGGCCTTCCAATACCTGCCCAGATCCCGGATGACATCCTCAAGCCCATATTGATCGGTCGACGTCTCAAAACGTGACTGCATTTCCCCATAAATGCGCTCCTTCCTCAACTCCATGGCCTTGAGCACGGAACTCAGCGTCTGCTGTTGAAGCACCCGGTTGCTCACGGACTCGCCCAAACCCTTTGCGCCCGTGGCAAGCGCCGCAAGACTCTTGGTGGCATGCGCCCCGTTGGTAATGACCGCCGAAGTTGTGAGACCCAAATCAAAAAAGTCACTCCACAGCCTTGTGCCCGTCAGGTTCCGGCGCAGATGCTCATGGTAGATGTCATGGTTTTCATCAACCAGAGCCGCCATCTCTTTGGCGATCTGATTGCGGACGATGATTTTCCTCTCGATCACCATGGCTGTCTCGCTGCCAGATGCGTTCACCAGCCTCTTCCGCTCATCGCCTGCTAGGTCATAGACATTCCGAAAATACATTGGCTGCGCGGCATCCACATAATCATATCGGGTCGGACTCAGGTAGGAACTGTAGTTCTCATTGCCCTTGTCCAGGCTTATGGCGCGATTCGGCACATTGAACCCGCGGGCAAAGGGCGTCCTCTTCATCAGACTTTTGCAGGAAGGAAGAAGTCCCAATGTGAATGCCACCAGAGCTAGCCGGCAAAGAACGCAAGCCGCCATGGCGGATTTGTGGTGATGGTTGGAAGCGTTTGTCATGTTTTTGTTCGGGATCATGTGGTTTCTTCTGAGGTTCCAGCCAGGGTGGTTGGAAAGGTTGGTGGCTGGAATCAGATGCCGGAAAAAATCATGCCAAAGTCAGGTTCACGCTTGAGTTGGGAAGGTTGAAGCATGCTTCGCCACGGACTCAATTCATCGCTGTGCACGCCCCATTATCTAAGATTTTCATTCAAATTATTGTGTTTTATATCAAACCATGGGCACATTGAAATCAAAATCATATTACGCATTTTGACCGATCGAATGATCGTCATAATGCTTAGCATATACTGATTTTTGAATGGTGCGGACCGTGGTCCATACAGACTCATCCGTGGCTCGGCCTCGCTTGGACTCCACTTGCCCCCATCTTGAAGAACGGGACCTCCCAATTGCCCGCACAAGAGTTCAAAAACCACGAGCAGGCCAAGAAAATGCCCTTGCAAAGGTGGCGGGATTGCTCATAATTCCGCCCCCTTGCGAGCCGTCCATGCACTCGCCGTAGGTCTCCCGGTTTCTCCGCCTCTCCGAGGCGGCGGAAAGCTCGCCCGGGAGGTAACCCGGCACCCCATCCACCCCACATGTCCGTCCGTCTAGCCCGATTCGAAATGCCGAATCGCCTCGTTCGCAACGAGGCCACCGCCACCGACACCTACGCGCAGTTCGTCGCCGAACCCTTCGACAAGGGTTACGGTCACACGATCGGCAACTCCCTGCGCCGCGTCCTGCTCTCCTCGCTGGAGGGCGCCGCCATCACCTCCGTGAAGATCCGCGGCGTTGAGCACGAGTTCAGCACCATCCCCGGCGTCCTCGAAGACGTCGTTCAGATCGTGCTCAACCTCAAGAAGGTGCGCTTCCACCACCACAGCGAAACCAAGGAGCCCCGCCTGCTGTCGATCAGCGCCGACAAGGAAGGCGTCGTCACCGCCGGCGACATCAAGGAAGACAACCACTACGAGGTCATCAACAAGGACCAGGTCATCTGCCACCTCGACCGCAAGGTGAAGTTTGAGTGCGAGTTCGAAGTCCGCGTCGGCCGCGGTTTCTCCTCCTGGGAGGAAAACAAGCGCCCGGACACCCCCATCGGTGTCATCCCGATCGACTCGATCTACAGCCCGGTCACCCGCGTCAAGTACGCCGTCGAAAATACCCGCGTCGGCCAGAACACCGACTATGACAAGCTGGTGCTCGACGTCTGGACCGACGGCCGCATCAGCCCGAGCGACGCCCTGCTGCAATCGGCCGCCATCCTGCGCCATCACCTCGACGTCTTCGTCAACTACGACGACAAGGCCATCGAGTTCGAAGCCGCTCCGGAAGCCCAGACCGAGGAAAACAGCGAGCTGCGCAAGCTGCTCAACATGAGCGTCAACGAGATCGAACTCTCGGTCCGCGCCGCCAACTGCCTCAACAACGCCAACATCACCTCCGTCGGCCAGCTGGCCATGAAGACCGAGGCCGAGATGCTGCGCTACCGCAACTTCGGCAAGAAGTCGCTCACCGAGATCAAGGAAAAGCTCTCCGAGCTTGGCCTGTCGCTCGGCATGAAGTTCGACTCCTCCCTGCTCGAGCCCTCCGCCGGCGGCTCGTCGCTGCTCGCCCGCAGCAGCATGATCGGCGACGACGATGAAGAAGCCGACATCATGGGCTTCACCAGCCTCGTCGACAGCAACCTGCCCGACGTGGACGACGACGAATAATCCCGCCCGCCACCCCCTTCAGAACCACCCATCATGAAACACGGAAGAAAAGTCCCCAAGCTCCAGCGCGAAGCCTCCCACCGGAAGGCCCTGCTGGCCAACCTCGCCTGCTCGCTGATTGAGCACCGCCGGATTCGCACCACCCTGGCCAAGGCCAAGGCGCTGCGCCCCTACGCGGAAAAACTCGTCACCCTCGGCAAGCGCGGTGATCTGCATGCCCGCCGCCTCGCCGTGGCGACCCTGCGCCACAAGAGCACCGTCAAGAAGCTCTTCGAAGAAATCGCCGTCGCCTCCAAGGACCGCCAGGGCGGTTACACCCGCATCACCAAGCTCGGCCAGCGCCGCAGCGACTCCGCCCCGATGGCCTACATCGAGTGGGTCGACGCCTTCGTCCTGGCCGCACCGGCCACCGAAGAGGCCCAGCCGGAAGCCGCGGAAGCCAGCGCTTCCTGAGCCCCTGCACGAACCCTGATCGCGCGGACGCCTTCCCGG
>JAEYYS010000447.1 GCA_023428335.1 Verrucomicrobiota bacterium
ATTTTGACCACGGTGGTGACGCCGGCAAAGTGTTCGACCGCGACCGGGATCGATACGCCGACGACGACGCCGATGACGCCGCCGGCTCCGGACAGCAGCACGGTTTCGACCAGGAACTGCAGGACGATGTCGGATTGGCGCGCCCCCATGGCGCGGCGGATGCCGATCTCGCGCGTGCGCTCGGTGACGCTGGCGAGCATGATGTTCATGATGCCGATGCCGCCGACCACGAGCGAAATCGCGGCGATGCTGCCGAGCACGATGCTGAAGATCTGCTTGGTGCGCTCGGCCTGGCGCAGCAGTTCCACCGGCACGATGATGCGCCAGTCCTCCTTCTTGTGATTCTTCGCCAGCAGGTGGCGGATGGCATTGGCACGGCTCTCCACCTGATTGACGTCGTGGACGCGGATGACCGCCTCGTGGAACTCGACCTTTTCCGCCTCGAAACTGCCGCTGCGGAAACGGAAGAAGGTCTCGCCGTACTGATCCATCAGCGTCGTGTAGGGGATCATCAACTGGGCGCCGCCGGTGTTGGAGCGGCCGCCGTCGGTGCCGACCCGCTGGCCCTCGTCCTCGAGGATGCCGAGAACCTTGTAGTAGTAACCTTTCACGCGCACCGACTTGCCGGTCGGGGTGGAGAGCGGAAACAGCCTTGCCGCCGCGGTCTGGTTGAGTACGCAGACCGGCAGTTTTTCATTGAGCTCGAGGTCGGTGAAGAAGCGGCCCTGAAGCAGGCGGCGGTTGCGCATCTCCGGGTAGATCGGCAGCACGCCCATGATCTGGCCATCGACGCTGCGGTCGAGGTTCCAGATGTTTTCCGAGAGGATGCGGCTGGGCACGACGACGCTGATGCCGGGTACGGTCTGGCGGATCTGCTGGATGTCGCGGGTGGTCAGGCCGTACTCAATGATCATGCTGCGGCTCTCGCCGGCGCTCGATCCCTGGCCGTCCGGGGGTTTGACGCTCTCCAGAATGATGTTTTGGCTGCCGAGCTTGCGGATCTGCTCCTGCGCCTCGTGGCTGGCACCCTCACCAATGGCCAGCATGGCCACCACGGACGCCACGCCGAAAATGACGCCGAGCGCGGTCAGAAAAGAGCGCAACTTGTTGAGCCAGATGCTCTTCAATCCGAGCGATACCGTCCGCCAGAGGTGCTGGGGCGAGGCGAAGAGACGGAGGATCGGATGACTGGCAAACACGGACATGGGGGAAGGATGAACACGTTCCACACGTGGGATTTCCTTCACCGGAGGTGCTGAAAGAGGTTGGGCTCGGCCGGCGTGCCTTCCCGCATCATGCGTTCCCTGCTCGCCCTTCTGCTGCTGGCCGCCCCGGCCGCGGCCCAGCCCGTCTTCCGCGCCGGCGTCGCCGCCGTCGATGTTTCGCCCCAGACCTTCCCGCGCATCATCGCCGGCGGTTTTCTGGAGGGCCGGGGCGAGCGGCTGGCCGACCGCCTGTTTGTGCGCGCCTTCGTGCTCGATGACGGCAAGATGCAGATCGCCCTCGCCATCGTCGACACCTGCATGATGGAGCAGTCGCTCATCGACGAGGCCAAGGTGCTCGCCTCAAAGCAGTGTGGCATTCCGGTGGAGCGCATGATGGTCAGCGCCACGCACACGCATTCCGCGCCTGCGGCGATGGGTTGCCTCGGCACGCGGAAGGACACCGCGTATGCAAAGTTTCTCACGCCCAAGATCGCCGAGGCCATCGTCGCCGCCCATGCCGCCCGCCAGCCGGCGCGCATTGGCTGGGGGTTCGTCAATGACTGGCAGCACACCCACAACCGTCGCTGGATCCACCTGCCTGGCAAAGAAGTGGTGGATCCCTACGGTCAACCCACGGGCAGGGCAAACATGCATCCCGGCTACCTGAGCAAGGACGTGGTCGGCCCCAGCGGCCCGGTGGACCCGCAACTCAGCGTCATCGCGCTGCAAACGCTCGATGGCAAACCCCTCGGCGTGCTCGCCAACTACTCGCAGCACTACTTTGGCGCGGGTCCGGTGTCCGCCGACTACTACGGCCACTTCTGCAAACACCTCGCCGCGAAAATGGGCCAGCAGGGCGAGGGCAACGGCCCCTTCGTCTGTGCCATGAGCCAGGGCACCAGCGGCGACCAGATGTGGATGGATTACGGCGCGGAGAAACGGGCGGTCGACATCGCAACCTATGCCTCCGAGGTGGCCGACAGCGCCCTGCAGGCCCTGCAAACCGTCAAGTATGTCGATCACGCCCCGCTCGGCATGATCGAGAAGACCTTGGAGTTGAAGTATCGTGTGCCCGACGAACAACGCCTCGCCTGGGCCAGGCCCCTCGCCGCGAAGATCGAAAACGACCTGCCAAAGAACAAGGAGGAAGTCTATGCGAGAGAGGCCTTGATCCTGCACGAGCGTCAGAAGACCCGCCTAAAGTTGCAGGCCATCCGCATCGGCGAGCTGAGCATCGCCACCCTGCCGAATGAGGTGTATGCGATCACCGGGTTGAAGCTGCGGGCGGCATCGCCGTTGGGCACGCACTTCAACATCGAGCTGGCGAACGGCGCGGAAGGTTACATCCCGCCGCCGGAACAGCACACACTCGGCGGCTACACGACCTGGCCGGCGCGCACCGCGGGTCTGGAAGTGCAGGCCGAACCGAAGATCGTAACAACGCTCAGCGCGGCCGTGGCCGAACTCGCCGGCAAGCCGGCGCGCACCCCGCGCACCAGCGAGGGCCTCTATGCCAAGGCGGTGCGCGCATCAGAGCCGCTGGCGCATTTCGGCTGTGACGAGTGGACCGAGCCGTTGTGCAACACAAGCGGGGTTCCCGCCCGCCTGGTGGGTGGCCATGCCCTCGGTCTGCCCGGCGCGGGATCCGGTCTGGGCTATGGTGATGAAAGTGCGCTGCGGGCCTCGGCCTTCTCCGCTGCCGACGGGATCAATCGCGCCGTGCAAGTGGCGGGCGGTCGGCTGGAGATGCCGGATCTGAAACTTGGCGGGCAGGCGTCGATCGCTCTTTGGTTCTGGCTCGGTCACGCAAGCGGAGCCAGCGATCGCACCGGCGAGTTGATCAACGCGCTGGGCGTTAGCTTGAAGGCGCATCAGTTTCCGGATCACACGCTGAGGCTTGAATGGGGGGATCCAGTGGCTTCGACTTCAGCCGAAGGAGCCGATTCGGCGAAAGCCGAAGCCACTTGGTTCGCCGACGACTGGCATTGCGCCGTGCTCATCCGCGAGGGTGAAAACGTGCGCGTGCATCTCGATGGCTCGCAGAAGCCCGTCTTGGTTGGCAAGGCCGGGAAAGCGGCCAACGAGGTGCTTTTCGGCCAAGGACTCGAAGGTCGACTGGATGAGATCACGATCTGGGATCGCGTCATTGAGCCTTCGCTCATCGCGAAGCTTTGGAATGTCTCAAAAATCGGCGGGGAAAATGCGCAGCGGGCGGTGGCGCGGGCGGAGCGGAAAAAGCAAGCAGAGTTGCAGGGCTCGGCCTTGCTGAAAGCGACGGAAAACTGGTCGGCCTCGCTGCGCTTCAAGAACATGAAGGCGAATCACGTCAGCCCGGTGACCGCCTACCTCATCTCGCGCGGCCCCAAGGGCGATCGCCAGGCACCGGGCGATCACCTCGGCATCGGCGGCAACTCCAAGGACGTGTCACCGGGCCGCTTGTTCGTCTTCAACGGCAATGCGGCGGGGCAACTTGTGCGCGGCACCACCGTCATCGAGCCGGGCAGCTGGAATGACGTCAAGCTGGAGCGTCTCGGCTCGCGTGTGAAGGTGACGCTCAATGGCAGGGTGGAGATCGATGCCGAACTGCCTGTCACCGCGCCCGGCGCGAAGGAAGTGTTCTTCGGCAAACGCTGCGATGACTTCGCGCCACTGGACGGCACGTTGGAAAAGGTCGAGGTCACCGGTTTGGAAAAACCCGCCGCACCTGCACCTGCGCCGAAGGTCGAACTGGCCTCGCAACCCCTCTCCCCCGAGGCATCGGCGAAGAAGTGGCATGTGCGTGAGGGTTACCGCATTGAACTCGTTGCCGCCGAACCGGTGGTGCTCGATCCCGTGGCTTTTGATTGGGATGAGCAGGGCCGCCTGTGGGTCATCGAGATGGCCGATTATCCCCTCGGCATGGACGGCAATGGCAAGGCCGGCGGACGCGTTGTGCGGCTGGAGGACACCGACGACGATGGTCGCTACGACAAGCGCACGGTCATCGTCAGCGATTTGAGCTTTCCCACCGGCATTTTGACCTGGCGTGACGGCGTGATCGTCACCGCTGCGCCGGACCTCTTTTTCATTTCGCCGGATGGCACGAAGAAACTGCTCTACACCGGCTTCAGCACCGGCAACCAGCAGCTGCGTGTGAATGGCCTGCGCTGGGGCATGGACGGCTGGGTGTATTGCGCCGCGGGCGCGCATCACGGCGGCTACAACAAGGGCACTCAAATCGAGTGCAAGCTCACCGGCGAGAAGATCGACCTCGGCAGCCGCGACTTCCGCTTCAAGCCGGACACCGGCGAGTTGGATCCACAGACCGGCCCGTCACAGTTCGGTCGCGCCCGCGACGACTGGGGGCACTGGTTTGGCGTGCAGAACAGCTTCCCGCTCTGGCACTACGTGCTGCAGGATCACGACCTGCGCCGCAATCCCCACGTCATCCCGCCGGATCCGATTCATCAACTTTTCCCGCACAATCCGCCCGTGTATCCGGCCAGCAGCATGGAGAAGCGCTTTCACAGCTTTGACCAGGCCGGGCGTTTCACCAGCGCCTGCGGCATCGAGATTTATCGCGATCGCGTGCTGTTTGCGGACGCCAAGACGCATGCGTTCAGCTGCGAGCCCTTTCACAACGTCGTGCAGCACATCCTGCTCGAGGATGATGGCGTGACCTTCAAGGCCGCGCGCGATCCCGCCGAGTCGAAGCTGGACTTCCTGGCCAGCGAGGACCGCTGGTGCCGGCCCGTCATGGTGCGCACCGGCCCCGACGGCGCGCTCTGGGTGGCCGACATGTACCGCTACATGATCGAGCACCCGCAGTGGCTGCCGCAGCAGGGCAGGGACGAGCTGCTGCCACACTACCGCGAGGGCGACGACAAGGGCCGGATTTGGCGGGTGGTGCGCAAAGAGGGGAGCGCGGGCACTCCTGCCCGCATCTGCGCGTCGATGTTCCAAACAGCGGACAAGAGTGTCCGCGCTCCCTTCGAATCCGCCAACGGCTGGCTGCGCGACAAGGCGCAGATGCGGGCGCTGTGGGACGGGCGCGTGCCGCCAGAGACGCACCCGGCGACGCCCGAGGCCCGGGCACAGTTCGCTTGGACGCGTCTCTTGCTGGGTGTCGCCCGTGCCGGCGAATGCCTGGAACTGCTGGCTGCCCCATCACCACGTGTGCGTGAGCAGGCGCTGCTGATGGCGGCCCGGTTGGAGTGGCCGGCCGATCTGTCGACCGCCTTGCAGAAGGCCCTGGCTGCCTGCTTGAACGATGCGGATGACAAGGTGCGGCTGCAACTCGCCTGCACGCTGGGAGATTTCGACATGCCCTGGGCGGGCGACTTGCTGGCGGAGTTGCTCGACGCAGCCCCTGCCGGTTCACCCTTGCAGGGCGCGGCCATGAGTTCGGTGCTGCCGCATCTGGAGCGGGTTTGCGCCCAGTTTCCGGAAGGTGGGGAACCCGAAAACAACCGGGTCATCGGTCGGTTGTTTCGCTGCGCGTTGGCGACCCGGAACGACAAGGCGGTGGCGGCACTGGTCGCGCAGGTGGAGGCTCGCGTGCACATGGAGGAACTGCTCGCAGTGCTCGATGAAAACCGTCTCTCTTTGGCGGAGTTCACCGCCCAGGTCAGCGATCCCTCGGCGCGGGCGGCGCTGGACCGCCTGAGCGCGCGGCTCGCGCAGGCGGCTGCGG
>JAEYYS010000461.1 GCA_023428335.1 Verrucomicrobiota bacterium
TAGGGCGCTCTGTCCCAGAGCGCCGGGTTTGGAGAAACGGTCATCCTCAGGCCCCGGCTCGGCAGGCTGAAGCAGCCCGCCCCCACCTTCGGCGACAAACCTTCGCCTCTGGCGCCGTAACCTTCCGTCATGTCCGATCAGCCTTCTCCGACCTCCTCCCGTCGCCACTTTCTAAAGACCGCCGCCGCCGGTGTCACGGCCTTCAACATCGTCCCACGTCACGTTCTTGGCGGCCCGGGTTTTGTGCCGCCGAGCGAGAAGGTCAATGTCGCCCTCGTCGGGGCCGGTGGCCAGGGCCGGGTCAACCTGCGCCAGCTGCTCCAGCTCGACGATGTTCAGGTCATCGCCGTGGCGGATGCGGCCGAATCGTTCAGCCTGGCGAACTTTTATTACAAGGGCATGGGCGGTCGTTTGCCGACCCAGGCCGACATCGAGAAGCACTACCGCGAGAAGACCCCGAACTACCGCTGTGCCGTTTATGAGGACTTCCGGGTGATGCTGGAAAAGGAGAAGGAGGTCGACGCCGTGCTGTGCGCCACACCCGACCACCTGCATGCCTACGTTTCTTGTTATGCCATGCGCGCCGGCAAGCACGTGTACTGCGAGAAGCCGCTGACCCACAACATCCGGGAGTCGCGCCTCGTGGCGAAGGTCATGAAGGAGACTGGCAAGGCGACCCTGCTGGGCAGCCAGGGCCATTCCTCGCTCGGCACGCGCGAGACCATGGAGTACCTGCAGGATGGCGCCATCGGCACCGTGCGTGAGATTCATTCCTGGGTGGGCGCCAAGCGCTGGAATCCGACCCTCACCGGCCGGCCCACCGACACCCCGCCGGTGCCGGCGGGCTTGAACTGGGATCTCTGGCTTGGCCCGCGCGCGGAACGCCCCTTTCATCCCGCCTACTTCCCGGTCGCCTGGCGTGACTTCTGGGATTTCGGCACCACCGGCATCGGCGACTTCGGCTGCCACGACCTCAACACGGCGGTGCGCGCCTTTGATCTGCCGCTGCCCTCGCGCGTGCAGGCCTTTGCCGCCGGCGTGATGGACAAGGACATCGCCCCGCACGGCTCGATCATTCACTACGACTTCCCCGCGGCCGACAAGCGCCCCGCCATCCATCTCACCTGGTATGACGGCGGTCTCATGCCGCAGAAACCGGAGGCGCTCGGCGCCTTCCCGCTGCCCAAGCGCGGCACGCTGTTCATCGGCGACAAGGGTGTCATTCAGTGCGACGGCAGTGGCGGTGCGCCGCGGCTGTTCCCCGACACGCTGCGCGCCTCCTACAAGAAGCCGCAGCCGCGACTGAAGCGTTCCAACGGCCATCACCGCGACTGGATCGACGCCTGCAAGGGCGGCGCGGCGGCGAGCAGTCCCTTCGACTACGCCGCCCATCTCACGGAAATCGTTCTGCTCGGCGTGCTGTCGCTGCGCAGCGGCAAGACCCTGGAATGGGATGGCGCGCTCATGCAGGCGAAGGGACTGCCGGAACTGGAGCCGCTCATCCATGGCAGCTACCGCAAGGGCTGGGAAGTCGTCTGACCACCATGGCCTGCACCATCGCCTTCACCCCGCTGTCCGCCGCCGATCACGAGGCGGTGGCGCGTTTGCTGCACCGTTCGCTGGTCGACTGGTACGAAAGCCGCCTGCGCCAGGGCGCGCGCTTCGGCGACAGCCCAGAGCCGTTTCGGATCTTCCCGGAAGTCTATGAGGCGCTCGATCCCGGCGAGGCGGTCACCGCGCGCGATGAAGACAGCGGCGACTTGCTCGGCGTTTGTTTCTCGCACGAACGCGAGACCCATGTCGCGGTCGGTATCGTCGCCACCGCGCCCGAAGCGGCCGGGCGCGGCATCGCCCGCTCGATGATGCAGGCCGTGCTCGCCAAGGCGCAGGCCTTGGGCAAGCCGGCGCGACTGGTGTCCAGCCTGTTCAACCTCGATTCCTTTTCGCTGTACACCCGGCTTGGCTTCGTGCCCGGTGCGATCTTCCAGGATCTGCTGCTCAGCGTGCCGGCCGAGGGCCTCGCGGCGGCCGCGCCGGAGGGTGTCGAACGCGTGCGTCCGGCCCGCGTCGATGAGGCGGCGCGCCTGGCCGATTTCGAACAGTCGCTGCAGGGCATCCATCGCGAGAAGGACTACGCCTTCTTCCTCGCCAACCGCGCCGGCTCCTGGCAGGTGTTGGTCTCAGAAGACGCCGAGGGCCATCTCAACGGCGCGCTCGTGGTCAGCGATCACCCCAACTTCACGATGATCGGCCCCGGGGTCGCCGTCGATGAGACCAGCGGCGCGGCCCTGCTCTGGCGCGCGCTCGACCTGCTGCGCGGGCGCACCGTCGTTTTCCTCGTGCCCTGCGCCGCCGCCGGCCTCGTGCGCACCGCCTATGGCTGGGGCGCCCGCAACGTCGAACTGCACGTCGCCCAGTCCACCGCCCCAGTCGGCGGAACGCGCGGTCTGGTGTTTCCCACCTTCCTGCCGGAGTCGGGCTGAGGGGGGGCGCGGCAAAGTACTTTCGAGCTTCAGCTCGTCGGGGCGTGGCCGAGCCTGAGCGCGCTGAAGCGCTGGAGTACAGCTACTTCTCCGCAGGCACCAGCCGGAGTTCGACATCGGCGCCCTTGAGGTGCTTGTCGAAGAAGTCGCGCATGAGCTGTTGCACGCCCGGCCAGGCGAAAGAAGGCCCGCCGTGGCCGGCGCCGGGCAGGGTCTGCAGCCAGACGGGCACGCCGGCGGCTTTCAGCGCGGCTTCGAACTGCACGCTCTGGGCGTAGGGCACCAGGGCGTCGTGGGTGCCGTGCAGGATCAGGAAGGGCGGATTGTCCTTGCTGACGTAGTGCACCGGACTGACCGCCTGCGCCTTGGCAGTGTCGTCGAGCGGCGCCCCGATGAGGGAGGAATAAGGGTCCGAGGGCGTGTTGAAGGCGAAGATGTTCTTCACGTTCGGATCCTCACCCGCCTGCCGCACGACGGTGGTGAAATCGGCCGGGCCGTAGATGTCACAGACCGCCTGCACGCGGTCGCTTGAGTCGGTGTGACCGCCGATCGGCGGAAACGCCCCCTTGCCGCCGGTGGTGCCGACGAGGGCGGAGAGATGGCCGCCGGCCGAACCACCGACGACGCCGACGCGGTCCGGATCGAGGTGATGGGTGGCGGCGTGGGCGCGCAGCCAGCGAATCGCCGCCTGGCAATCCTGAATCTGCGCGGGAAAGACGGCCTTCTGGCTGAAGCGGTAGCCGACACTGGCGACCGCGTAACCCAGGCGGGCGTAGTTGGCGACCGGGCAGGGGAATTTGTTGCCGGCGCGCCAGCCACCACCGTGGATGTGGACCATCAGCGGCAGCGGTTTGTCCGGCAGGGTGACAGGCAGGTAGAGGTCGAGCTTTTGCGCGGGATCCCCATCGGGGATGTAGGCGAGGTCGCGGTGCAGGCGAACGCCGGGTGGCACACCCTTCTCCGGCTCCTGGGCAAAGCCCGAGGGAGTCAGCAGCAGGGCGGCGGCCAGTGGCAGCCAGGCGCGGCGAGTCAGGCGGCAGGAGTCAGGGGTGCGCATAGAGGCGAATGTCATCGAAGTCGTTCATGTCGTCAAACGAGCCGAGGCCAATGCGGCCGCGACCGAAGGTGGTGTCGGTGACGCTCAGGTGCGGTTTCTCCATGTCGTCGAAGTAGATGTCGATGCGTCCCGAGGCGACCTCGCGTACGACCTTGACCTGATGCCAGCCATCGGTCCAGGCCACCGGCTGGGTGTTATTTGTCAGCGGCCGGCGCGGGGCATTCTGCACGATCATGATCTGGCCGCTGGCCGGGTCGGGTTTGGCGCCGAGGTGGACGTAATAATAGCGGGCGGCGTCCTGGTGGTTGAAGATGACGCAGCAGTCGCGGTGGTTACCGGTGTCCTTGGTGCTGCGCACCTTGAAGGTCAGCACGAAATCCGCGGCGGTGACGTCCTTGATCAGGGCGATGTGCAGCGGGCTGCGATGCGGCGGCTGGTAATTGCTTTCGCGACGGTTGATGCCGAACACGGCGTTGCCGTCGACCACGCGATGCGTCCAGCTTTTTTCATCGGTCACCTGCCAGCGGTCACGGCCCTTCTCGAAATCCTCCTGAAAAACGAGCGGCAGGCCGTGCAGCGAGGGTGGCGTCTCGGCGGACAGGCTGACGGCGAGGAGGAGGCTGGCGAGAGTCAAACGCATCATGCCGACAAGATACGCCGGTTCGGTGCCTGCACCATCAGCCGGCCTCACTTCTTGCGAAAGCGTTCGGCCAGTTGCGCCGCCAGTGGCGCCATCGTTTCCGTCAGTTCGGTCTGCCCGGCCAGGTTGCGCGTTTCCTGCGGGTCGCTGGCGTGGTCGTAGAGTTCGCGGGCGACGAGTTGGCCATCGCGGAGGGCGCGCCACTCGGTGTAGCGCCAGCGCTCGGTGCGGATCGATCGCCCCCAGGCCTGCCAGTTCGAGGGTGGCCCGTAAAACGGCTGCTGATGCTGGGTGAAGGCGGCGCTTTTCACCGTCGCGGCGGGATTGGTCAGCACCGGCGAGAGGTCAGCGCCCTCCAGGTTTTTTGGCAGCGCGTCGGCGATGCCGGCGAGCTGGGCAAAAGTCGGGTACAGATCGACGAGTTCCGCCAGCGCGCCGGTTTGGCGGCCCTGGCCGGCCGGCTGGCGCGGATCGGCGATGATCAGGGGCACGCGTGCGTCGAGTTCGAAGTTGGAGGTCTTGCCCCAGAGCGCGTGTTCGCCGATGTGGAAGCCGTGGTCGGAGGTGAAGACGATGATCGTGTTGTCCGCCTGCCCCGAGGCCTCGAGCGCGTCAAGGATGAGGCCGATCTGGGCATCAAGGAAGCTGATCGAGGCATAATAGCCGTGGCGGTAGTGACGGGTTTCCTCGGCGTTGAAGGCGCGGTCCTTGGGCGGACCGCCGTAACCGCGGATTTCACCCGAGGCATGCAGGGCGATCGACGGTGCGCCCTGCGGTGCGGTCGCCGGCTCCGGCAGGGGGATGGCGGCGGGATCGTAGAGGTCCCAGTACTTCTTCGGCGCCACGAAGGGCAGGTGCGGCCGCCAAAAACCGACGGCGAGGAAGAAGGGCTGCGATTGGCCCGCGCGATCGCGCAGCACGGCCGCGGCGAGGCGGGCGATCTGACCGTCGCGATAGGCGGTGTCGGGCACGTCGAGCGCCTCGGTGAACGGGGCCTTGTAGCCGGGTGGCGTTTCACCGGGGCGGCGCGGCGTGTTGGCAAACACCGTGTCCGCCGCGTGCGTGCCGGCATGCAGGACTTCGTCGATCGACCACGACACGCGATCCTGGGTGTCGCCCATGTTGTGGAACAGCTTGCCGATGTTCTGGCAGAACCAGCCCTGGTTCTTGAAGTGCTGGGGCAGGGTGACGAGCTTTTTGCCGTTGGGGGCGGTGTCGCGGAAACCCTTGCGCAGGTCGTCGACCCCGACCGTGTCGGGCCGCAGGCCCGTGAGGAAGGAGGAGCGCGAGGGATTGCAGACCGCCTGCTGGCAGTAGGCACGGGTGAAGACCAGTCCGCGCGCGGCGAGGCGGTCGAGATGGGGCGTGACCGCCGTCTTGTCGCCGTAGGCGCCGAGGGCGCAGTTGAGGTCGTCGGCGACGAGGAAGAGCACGTTGGGCGGCGCGGCCTGGGCAGTGCCGGCGAGGGCGAGGCAGAGCAGGAAGGAGCGGAGAGTCATGGTGTCTTTGGGGAAGCTTCAGCGGGTGATCTCAAGAGACCTTTCCCAACCCTGCAGCAGCTGTTGCAGGCGGGCGACGCGTTCGGGTTCGGAGGCGGCACGATTCTGCGCTTCGCCGAGGTCCTCGTCCAGCCGGTACAGTTCGGCGGGTTGGCGACCCGGCGGTTGCACGAGTTTCCAGGGGCCGAGTCGGACCGCGCGCGGGCCGCCGGGGCCGGTGTGACGCCAAAACAGGGCACGTTCCGGCAGGGCGGCATCCTCGGTCAGCAACGGCACCAATGAAACGCCATCGAAGGCCTTCGCCGAGTCGGTCGCTGGCGCATCCAGACCGGCGAACTCCAGAAAGGTGGGCGCCAAATCCATGCTCATCGCGGTGGCAGTGGTGACGCGGCCGGCCGGGATGCGGCCCGGCCAGCGGGCGATGCCGGGCACGCGATGACCGCCTTCATGGACGTCGCCCTTCTGACCGCGCAATGGACCGTTGTTGGAGATGCCCTGGGTCCAGGCCTTGGCGTAGCGACGGTAGCCGCCGTTGTCGGAGGTGAAGACCACGAGCGTGCGCTCGTCGAGGTTGTGCTCGCGCAGGGCCACCAGCACGCGGCCGACACCGGCATCGAGGGATTCAATCATGCGCACCACGGTTTGAGCGACCTCCTCCGGCGCGTGCGGGCCGAGCTTGCTGTTGGGGCCGGGCTCGTTGCTGTTGAAGGCCACACCCGATTGACGAGTGCCGCGATTGGCATCGTCGGGGGTCTGCCAGGGGAAATGGATGGCAAGGTGCGGCAGGTAGAGAAAGAAGGGCCGATGGTGCTGCTCACCGATGAAGCGCACGGCATGATCGGTCAGCACCTCGGTGACATAGCCGCTCTCGTCGACGCGCGTTTCATTGTGCCACCAATCCTCAACGCCGGTGCGGTCGAGCTTGGCAAAGTAGTCGCCGCAGCCGCAGGTCAGGCCGCGAAACTCGTCGAACCCATGGCGCACCGGGTTGCTGTCCATGTGCTTGCCGAGATGCCACTTGCCAAAGATGGCGGTGGCGTAACCGGCGGCGCGCAGACGCGTGGCCAGCGTCACCTCGCCGCGGTTGCGCGGGGCGCCGAGGCCGTTGTCATGCCAGTCGGTCGGCAGGGCGGTCTCAATGCCGAGCCGGTGCGGGTAGCGACCCGTGAGCAGGGCGGCGCGCGTCGGCGAACAGACGCTGCCGTTGCTGTGGAAGTCGGTGAAGCGGACACCTTCGGAGGCGAGCCGGTCGAGATGCGGTGTGCGCGCCTGGCCACCGTAGCAGCCAAGGTCGCCGTAACCGAGGTCATCGGCGACGATGAGCACGAAATTGGGAGGTACGGCTGGGGCAGCCTGAGCGAAGCCGGCCAGGAGAATCAGGGATGCCGCCAGGCTGAGCAGAGCGAGCCAGCTTCGTGCACGGGCGGGCAGGGTACTTTCGAGCTTTAGCTCGTGGGGATGTGACAGGGTGCAGGCGCGCTGAAGCGCTGGAGTACCTTGGCGTGGCGTGGCAGCACAAGAGTGTGTTGAAACACGGGAGTGCGTTGGCGGCACCACAGCAGTCCGAAGATGGGTCATGGCTGGCGGGGCTTGGGGGTTTTTGCCGGTGCAATCGGATAGTTCGGGTCGGGGCTGGCGGCGCTGTCGAGCAGGCGTTCCAGGCGGGCAACGACCTCGGGATGGCGACTGGCGACATCTTGACTCTCCGCTGCATCGTAGCGCAGGTCATACAGTTCCAGCGGCCGGCCCGCCCCTGGGCGCACGGCCTTCCAGTCGCCCTGGCGCAGGGCCTGCTTGTACAGGCCGCGCGTGTGGCCGTAGTCCCAGTAGAGGAAGTCGCGCTCCGGCGCGGCGCCGCCTTCGAGGGTGGCGAGCACGGAGCGACCCTCGACCTGAGTCCGCACGGCTTGCCCGGCGATCTGGGCCAGTGTCGGTAGCAAATCCCAATGAGCCCAAACCGCGTCACTCACCGCTCCCGCCGGCACGCGCCCGGGCCAGCGCACCAGCATGGGCACGCGGATGCCACCCTCATAAAGATCGCGTTTGCTGCCGCGCAGCGGACCGGCGCTCTGGAAGAAGGCGGGATCATGCTTGGCCTCGGTCGAGGGACCGTTGTCGCTGGTGAAAAGCACAAGGGTGTCGCGCTCAAGGCCGAGTTCCCGCAGACGGTCCATGAGTCGGCCGACATCGCGATCGATCATGGTCACCATGGCCGCATAATTCTTCTCCACCTGCGGCCAGTCGCGGTCGCTGTAGGGGGCGTCTCTGGGCACGATCTGCGAGTCGTCCGACTTCAGCGGGTAGTCCGACCAGTGCGGCAGGGTGTAGGCGAGGTAGAGGAAAAAGGGCTGCTCTCGTTGCGCGCCGACAAACTCCAGGGCGCGCTCGGTGAACAGGTCGTGGGTGTACTGTTGCTTGCGCTCACCACGGTTGCCCGGCAGCAGGACGACACGGCCGCCGTCCCACAAGTGGTCCGGATAATAAAAGTGCGCCTGGTCCTGATCCTGGTGGCCGTAGAAGTGGTCGAAGCCCTGGCGCTCCGGCACGCCTTCGGAAGGATGCGTTCCGAGGCTCCACTTGCCGATGGCGCCAGTGCGGTAGCCGGCCGGTTTCAAGACCTCGGCAAGGGTCAGATCCTCGTCGCGCAGGGAGATCCCGTGCGGGATGTTGTCGCGGATGCGGCCGTGGCCGTTGTGCCGGCCGGTCATCAGGCAGCAGCGCGAGGGCGCACACACGGAGGAACCGGCATAAACCTGGGTGAACCGCGTGCCCTCGGCGGCCAATTGATCGAGGTGCGGGGTCAGGATTTGTTTTTGGCCGTAGCAGCCGAGGTCGCCGTAGCCGAGGTCATCGCAGAGGATGAGCAGGATGTTGGGTGGAGCGGCTTGGACGCTGCCGATCAGGCCGAGTAGCAGAAGCAAAAGCAGAGGATTCACTCTGCCTGTTAAGATCAACCGGTGCCTTCGGCAACGACCGGTGCATGCCCCTTCTTGAAGCGGATTGCGCATCCTTGACCTCCGCCTCACTCCGGCCACACGTCGCCTTGGATCGGCCGGGTGATCAGCCGTGCCGGGTCGAGCACGACGTGTTTGATGAACTCGCGGTTCCAGGTCTAGGTGATGTGGA
>JAEYYS010000519.1 GCA_023428335.1 Verrucomicrobiota bacterium
ACCTTTAACAGGATCCATCATTCCGCTGGAATTCGTGAGATGCAAGACCGCTTCTGCCTTTGTCAGGCCTCGCATTCCCCGATAGATGCAGGCGCTGCGGGCTTATGTTTCCCATGCGTTTGTCCGCCCTGTTCTCTTGCCTGTTCCTGACCGTCTCGCTGTCCGCTGCCAACGACATTCACTCCTCCCTCGGTGTCACCCGCCAGGGCAATGCGATCCCCTGTGTGCTGTCGCCCGAGGCTTTGAATCCGTCGTCGGCCAAGCCGCGGGTGCTGCTCATTGGCGGTCTCGATGGCCGGTCGGAGTCGGTGGCGGCGGTGAAGGCGACCCTGCAGGCCTGGCGTGCGGATGCGAAGATCCAGCAGCTTGTGGCGGTGTCGGCGGTGCCGAACGCGCGCCCCGATGCCTCCGCCGTGGCGGCGACCTTTCCGCCGCCGGGCGAGGCCTATTTGAAACCCGAGACCGATGCCGCGCACTACCTCTGGCGCTGGATCGGCCTGCAGGCGCCGGACCTGGTGCTCATCGTGGCGGCGGCGGGCGAAGCCTCGGCGGCCTCACTGGCGAAGGCCCTTGGCGAAACCGCCCCCGGCGGCATGGGCACGATCCCGGCGACCGTGATCGCCACGGGCTCACCGGTGAGCTTGCCGGCGACGATCGCGCCCTCACCGGCCCGGCAGGAATGGCGGCGACGCGTGGCGCGCACGCCGGTCGCGGTGGCGAACGAACTCGCCCAGGTCTACGGCCAGAAGATGGATCCGGTGGTGTACATCCCGGCCCTGGCGGTGGTGGGTCGGGTGCGTCTCGGTGAGCTGACCGGCGATGCCACGGCGCTGGCCGATGCCCAGCGCATCGGCGCGCCCTTCCGCGATGGCGTCAAGGAATCGATGCCGGCGAATGGCAATGGCAGTACGATCTCGGGTCACCTGCTGTTCTCCGAACTGGCGCGGCGCACCGGCGATGCCCAGTGGACGGCACTGGCGAAGAAGGCGGCCGACTACGGCTTCGAGGCTGATGGCCGGCCCAAGGTATCGATGCCCTTTCACAGCGAGATGAGCGACTCCGTCTTCATGGGCTGCGCCATCCTGGCCGAGGTCGGGGCGCTGACCGGCGACAAAAAGTACGTCGAGCATTGCCTGCGCCACCTGCGCTTCATGGAGCAGCTGGGCCTGCGGCCCGACGGCATCTACCGGCATTCGCCGCTCGACGAGTCGGCCTGGGGACGCGGCAACGGTTTTCCGGCGCTGGGCCATGCCCTGTCGCTGAGCGCGCTGCCGGCCGACTCCCCCGAGCATGCGGCCTTTCTTGCCAGCTACCGCCAGCACCTGCAGGCCCTGAAAAAGCATCAGGATCCGACCGGGGCCTGGCATCAGGTGATCGATCATCCGGAAAGTTATGCCGAGTTCACCAGCACCTGCATGATCAGCTTTGCCATCGTGCGCGGCCTGCGCCGCGGCTGGCTGGAGGCGACCGAATGGCAGCCGGTGGTCGACAAGGCCTGGACGGCCATCAAGAGCCGCATCGGTCCCGAGGGGCAGCTCGTCGATGTCTGCACCGGCACCGGCAAGATGAAATCGCTGCGCGACTACTACGACCGCACCGCCATCCTCGGTCGCGATGAGCGCGGTGGTGCCATGGCGTTGATGCTGGCGACCGAGCTTGCCTTCTGGGAACGCGAGCGGCGGTGAACCGAACGACCTTTCTTAACGCCGTTTGCGTAGCGTGCTCAGAAGCCAGAGGCCGAGGCCGAAAAAGCTCAGGGGAATCAGGTTCCAGAGCAGGCCCCAGTGCAGGCGGGGATTGAGGGTGCTGTACCAGGGTTTGTTCGGATCGATCCAGCCGCGCAGTTCCTTGCCTCGCGGGTAGCGCTCGAGCAGGGTGCGCAGTTGCTCCTTCGAACCGCTGATGTGCCTGGCCGGGAAGGACCAGCGGTCGGAATGCCAGCGGCGGCCGTCGTGCTCGTAGGAGTACACCAGACGAGCGCGATGGTAGATTCGGTGACTGTTGCGACCCGTGCCACGGGTTTCCTCGAGCGCCGTGGCCTCGACGCGGACGGGAATCTCCACGAGGCGGTGACGCACCAGTTGCTGTCGCAGGGCCTCGTGGGGTGCGAACTGCCAGGCTTGATAGCCGCCGAGACTCAGCAACAGAAGGGCAAAACCCGACAGGATCACCGTCTTGGCCTGCTGCTCGAAGAGGTTGGGGTCGAGGCTGCGACGGCTGGGTCGCCAGGTGCGCCAAAGGAAAACCGCGGAGACCACGGCCAGTAGGCCGCCGCCACCGATCAGGCTGTAGGGGAACCAGAGGCGCGCGGCGCGGAAGCTGGCTTCGCTGGGCTTGGCGGGATTGACTTGGCAAAACGTCGGCCCGCGTCGAGCGGCGGCACCTTCGGCTTCGAAGTCGCGCAGATCGATGACCCAGTTGGTGGCCTCGTCGTAGTTCGAAGAGCGGTAAGTGCGGTCGCCCCAGCGGTACTCAAAGCTCATGCCCGGTTGCACGCGACTGCTGGCGGAACCCGGCGTGACCGTCACACCCCAGGACTGGATCTGGCAGGGCACCTTTTCCCAGGCCGCCACGCGCTGGTGATCCGGCAGTTGGTGAAAGTAACCCGCCCAAGCGAGCAAAACGCCAATGGCCAGTGCACAGCCGCCCAGCAGGGTGCGGATGAGCCGGATTCTCCAGGGCGGCAGCGTGGAGGGCATGGCGAAACATGTTGCCAGGCTCGTCGAAGTGCAAGTCGAGGTCAGGGCGTGGATGTCAGCTCCACTCGCCGCAGTTTCAGCCAGCCGCCGTGCTCGGCCTGGCCGACCGGATCGAGGCGCAGGCGGACCAGGCCACCGCGGTACTTGGGATGATCGGCGAGCGACACCACCCAGCGATGGAAGGCGCCATCGCCGCGGATCGGAAAGGTCAGGCTGCGTTCGCCGCTGAAGTCGCTTTCGCCGTGCGCCTGCCAGAACAGGGTCGCCTGCGTCTGCCGGGTCGAGAAGGCGGCTTCGATCACCAGGTGCGTGGCGTCCTCGGCGCGCCAGAAGGTGAGGGGACTGAAGAGCTGGGGATCGTCGGCCTCGAATCGCAGCTCCAGATGATCCTGGATCGGCCAACCGGCATCGCCGAGGTGGCGGTGATGCCAGCCCTGGCGATCGCGGCTAAAATGCCAAGCGGGTGGCCCCTGCGCCCGGCCCTGCGCGGCGCGCTCGCGGATTGCCTGCAGCGAACCGAGCACGAGTTCGTAGCGGAACTCATAGACGATGTCGGCATCGAGGATCTCCAGGCCCTGCCCGGCGAGGTAGCCGGTGCTGTTGCCATGAGTGTCGTTCGGACCGGGGCGACCCGCAAAGCCGCCGGTGAAATCGACGCGGCCGGGCGTGATCAGCCCGAGTCCCCAGTCGGCTTCATTGAGCAGGGCCGACCAGCCTTCGGTGCCGGTCCAGAACGACCAGGGATGGCCGCTGCGCGCGGCTGGCACCGGGGTTGCCGGGGCGTTCGTGAAGGGGCGGTCGCCCTGGTAGCTGACGACGCGGTGGAAGGCCGCGTTGGCATAGACGGCCGGCAGTTCCTGCAGGCGCGCCGGATAGAGGGTGCGATCCATCCGCGCGTTGTTGAGTCGCGCCCGCGCCTTGACCACGGCGCCGTCGAGTTCGAGCCAGGACTCAAAGGTGCAATCGCCGGGGACCTGGTTGAGCGGCCATTGCAGCGGCTGGCAGACGAGGTGGAGGCGACGGCCGTCGTTCTCGTGCTGCAGGACCCGGCCGCGGTTGTCGAAGTCGTCGCCGCTCTGGATCGGGTTCCAGCCGAGGTGTCGCCAGTGCTCGGCCGGCTTCTGGCCCTTCGCCTCAAACGGCACCGGACCGCCGTAGAAGGAGAGCTGGACCTGGCGACCCAGATCAAAGTTGTTGATGACGTTGGCGCCGTCGGCCTGCGCCGCGAGGAAGGTGATGGCACCGCCGCGGTCGAGATCGACCCCGAGCTGGATCTGCTCGTTCTCCAACCAACTCATCCGCTCGGCACGGGCGCAGGGCAGGGTGGTCAGCAGAGCGAGGAACAGGATGGAGCGGAGGGACATGGGCGGGACAGATTCGTGGGTGCAGGCCGGGCTGCAAGCCGGTTGAAATCCGGATTGACGACGGTTCTCCGAGCCTGAATGAGCGTGCCGGGGATCGCGGCGCGCCGGATGATCACCGTGGCCGCTGCAGTTCGAACTGGTCGCGGGTGCGGCAGTAGCCGTGCGGGGCCTGCATGCGGCCGATGGGATGGTAGACCGCCGGGTTCACCAGCCAGGTCTGGGGATCGAGGATGCCGTCGCGCACATGCACGCGCAGGACCTCGCCGATGACGAGCCGGTTTTCGCCGATCTCAAAGATGCCAATGTTGCGGCATTCGAGGCTGACGGGTGCCTCGGCGAGGCGGGGTGGTTTGACGGCGCTGGAGGGCAGGGTGGTGAGTCCGGCGTGCCGGGTTTCGTCCTCGCCGGCAGGCAGGGAGGCGGCGCAGAGATTCATGGCCTCCGCAAGGGCTTCATCGACGAGGTTGACGACGAATTCCTGGGTGACGCGAATGTTGCGGGCGGTGTCCTTGGGCACGCCGGGTGCGCGATCGCCGGGGCAGAAGCCGACGATGGGCGGGCTGTCGCCGAGCACGTTGAAAAAGCTGAACGGCGCGGCGTTGACGCGGCCGTGTTCATCGAGGGTGGTGACGAGGGCGATGGGCCGGGGGG
>JAEYYS010000494.1 GCA_023428335.1 Verrucomicrobiota bacterium
CGGCATTCCATGCGGCTGGTCAACCGGCGCTTCTCGGCCGAGCGCCGCTTCTTCTGGGACGAACGCGCCGCCACGCTCGAACAGCAAACCACCCAGCCGATTCAGGACCATGTCGAGATGGGCTTCAGCGGCACCGAGGGCGATCCAGCCTTTGCCGATCTGGTGGCACGGTTGTCGGCGATCGAGGAATACCGCGTGCTTTTCGACTTCGCCTTCGGTTCGACGACGATCGACGAGACACGCATCCGCCGGGCGCTCGCACAGTTTGTGCGCAGCATCCAGTCGTTCGACTCGAAGTACGATGTCGGCCGCGCCCAGGTGGCCAACAACAATGATCCCTTTCCCAACTTCACCACCCAGGAAAACAACGGCAAGACCCTGTTCGCCACGCCACCCAACCAGGGCGGTGCCGGCTGCGCGGGCTGCCACCGGCCGCCGGAGTTCGACATTGATCCGAACAGCCTCAACAACGGCGTCATTGCCGCCCTGACGGGCGGCACGGATCTGACCAACACCCGCTCGCCCTCGTTGCGCGATCTCACCCGTCCGGATCCGGCCAATCCGAACGGCGCGCCCAATGGTCCCTTCATGCACGACGGCAGCCTGCCGGATCTGACCGATGTCATCAGCCACTACATCGCGCCGCCCGACAATGCCAACCTCGATCCCCGACTGCGCCGGCCGCCGCTCAATCTCAATCCCCAGCAGCGCGCGAACCTGGTCGCCTTCCTGCGCACCCTGGCCGGCCGCGCCCTCTACACCGACCCGAAGTGGTCGGACCCCTTCGATGCCGAAGGCCGGCTCAGCCTGATCGTGCTGTCGGAGGTCGCGGTCGAGCGGCCGGGGGGCGGCCTGCTGCGACTCACCAGCAGCGGCGTGCCCGGGCTTGATTACGCCTTGCAGCATTCCTCCGACTTAAGCGAGTGGACCCTCGTGACAGAGCTGACCGCCGACACCGAAGGCGTGCTTGCCCATGAGGTCGCCACCGGCAGCGGGCGCGGGTTTTATCGATTCATCTACACCCCGCCGGCAAGCTGAGTTCGGGACCCTGTAGACGCGGGCATGGACCGCATCGATCCCGTGGGTCGCTGCCCCACGCTACAGCTCCAACCCTCAGGTCTGTGTCCCGCGTGACAGAGTCTCCCTCACCTTGCCGGATGCGACACACTCTTTGCCGGCAGGATTCGTTGCCGGCGGGCGTTCCCATGCTTCCACCATGAAGCCGTTTTTTCTATCCGCGCTGCTCGCCCTGCTGGGCGGGGCGGCGCTCGCTGCCGAGCGACCCAACATTGTCTTTCTCTTTGCCGACGACCAGACCGCCAGCTCGCTGGGCTGCTACGGCCATCCGCAGGCGCAGACCCCCAATCTCGACGCCCTGGCGGCACGCGGCACGCGCTTTCAAAAGGCCTTTGTCAGCCAGCCGATCTGCTGGGTCAGTCGCACCAGCATCCTGACCGGTCTCACCGGTCGCAGCTTCGGCACCAAGGAGCAGCCCGAGCAGCCCAGCCCGGAAGTGGCGCGCACGCTGTACACCGACCTGCTGCGCCAGGCCGGCTACCGCACTGGGCACTACGGCAAGTGGCACACCAAGCTGCCCGCCGGCAACAAGCCGCAGGATCACTTTGACGTGTTCGAGGACATCGGCCGCAATCCCTACTTCAAGAAACTGCCCGACGGCACGCTGCGCCACGAGACCGACTTCATTGTCGATCGCGGCATCGAGTTCCTGAAGAACCAGCCGAAGGACAAGCCCTTCGCCCTCAACCTCTGGTTCAATGCCTGCCACGCCGAGGACAGCGACCGGCGGCCCGGGGCGCACTTCGCCTGGCCGGAATCCGCCAACGGCCTGTATGCCGACCAGGAGATGTACCGGCCCCGCCTCGATGATCCGGCGATCTTCGAAGCCCTGCCGGACTTCTTCAAAACCAGCATCACCCGCGAGCGCTACTTCTGGCGCTGGAACACCCCGGAGAAATACCAGGCCAACATGCGCGCCTACCTGCGCATGGTCAGCGGCATCGACCATGCCATCGGTCGCTTCATGAAGGCGCTGGAGGAGGCTGGCCTGGCCGATAACACCATCCTCGTGTACTCGGCCGACAACGGTTATCACATGGCCAATCGCGGCCTTGCCGGCAAGTGGTCGCACTTCGAGGAATCCCTGCGCGTGCCCCTCATCGTCGCCGATCCACGGGTGGCCAAGGCCCAGCGCGGCCAGGTGAGTGAGGCGGTCGCCCTCAACCTCGACCTGCCGGCCAGCTTCCTCGACTGGGCCGGTGTGCCCGTGCCGGTCGCCTACCAGGGTCGCAGCCTCAAGCCGGTCGTTGAAGGCAACCGCCCGGCCGACTGGCGCACGGAAAGTTTCCACGAGCACTTTGCCGTGCGCAATCGCATCCCGCCCCATGAGGGCGTGCGCACCGAGCGCTACAAGTACACCCGCTACTTCGATCACGGGTACGAGTTCCTGCACGACCTGCAGGACGATCCCGATGAATTGAAGAACCTCGCCAACGATCCCGCCCACGCCGCCACCCTGCAGCAGTTGCGCGCCCGCACCGACGCTCTGGTCGCCCAGTACGGCGGTGCCCTGCCGCCGCGGAAGGGCGAGTTCCAGAAGTCCAGCGACCCGCATCCGGTCGCCTCCGCCGCCGTCACGGTGAAACCCGGCCCCGACGGTTTCGTCAAACTTTTCAACGGCCGCAACCTCAATGGCTGGGACGGCGACCCCCAGTACTGGTCGGTCGAGGAGGGCGCCATCACCGGCAAGACGGATGGCAGCCTGAAGATGAACCGCTTCCTCACCTGGACCGGCTCAACGGTCCGCAATTTCGACCTGCGCGTGCAGGTCAAGGTGACCGCCGGAGGCAACAGCGGCCTGCAGTACCGCGGCGCCATGCTGCCCGAGGTCGGACTCGACATCGTCAGCGGTTACCAGTGCGACATCGTCGCCAACAACCCCGATTACAACGGCATGCTGTATGAGGAGCGCGGTCGCCGCATCCTCGCGCACACCGGCGAAAAAGTCACCATCGATCCCCAGGGGCGGTCCTGGATTGTCGGTCGCATGGAGGTCAAGTCCTTCGCCCCCGACGAGTGGCATGAGTACCGCGTGCTTGTCCGCGGCAACCATCACCAGCACTGGATCGACGGCCATCCGACCGCCGACCTGCTCGATTTTGATGAAAAAGGCCGCTCGCTCGACGGCGTGCTCGGCTTCCAGGTCCACGTCGGCCCGGCGATGAAGATCCAGTTCAAGGACTTTCGCATCCAGCACCTGCCCGACGACCTGCCGCTGCAGAAGTTCGAGGAGCACCCGATCCCGGCCGGATCCCCCGGTGTCAAACCCCAGGGCAAACTGCCCAAGGGCTGGCAGCCGCCGCGTTACGAACAGTAGGGCGCCGCTGCGCCGGGGCTGTGACTTTAGCCTGTGTCTAATGGCTGTGCCCCAGGGTGCTGTCGCCCGCAGCCGGCCTTGACGGCTCGGGCGGCTTGGCGGATGAAGACGTTTCCATGAAACAACCCGTAGTTCTCATCATCCGCGACGGCTGGGGCATCAATCCCGGCGGCAAGGCCCAGGCGCAGGCGAATGGCGACGCCACCCTGCTGGCGCGCACGCCCTACCACGACCGTCTCTATGCCGATTACCCCTGGGCCACGGTCAGCGGCAGCGGCGAGGATGTCGGTCTGCCCGATGGCCAGATGGGCAACAGCGAGGTCGGTCACCTCAATCTCGGCGCGGGTCGCATCGTCTACCAGGACCTGACCCGCATCAACAAGAGCATCCGCGACGGTGAACTGGCGCACATGCCCGTGCTTGCCGAGGCCTTTGCCAAGGCGCGCGGGCGTCGCCTGCACTTCATCGGTCTGGTCAGCGACGGCGGGGTGCATTCCCATCAAGACCACCTGGCCGCGCTCTGCAATGCCGCCAAGGCCGCAGGCGTGGACGATCTCATGGTGCACGCGATCACCGACGGCCGCGACACCTCGCCGACCGGCGGCGCGGCCTACGTGGCCAAGCTGGAGGCGGACCTGCAGCCCAGCGGCGCGCAGATCGCCACGGTGATCGGTCGCTACTACGCGATGGACCGCGACAAGCGCTGGGAGCGCAACAAGAT
>JAEYYS010000050.1 GCA_023428335.1 Verrucomicrobiota bacterium
CTTTTGAAGCGATCCTCCCACAGCGTGCCCTTGCGCTGGTGCACCTTGTTGAACCACTGCGTGAAACGCTGTTTGAGCGTCTTCATGAACAGCGAGATGTCCCACATCCGCCGCAGGTAGCGCTCGCACACCGCCGCCTGCGCCAGGGCCACGCTGGCGGCGGCTGAGCCGGCCTTGGCCACCAGATCCAGGTCGTATTCCAAGCGCGTCGCCTCCAGATCGCCGAGCGATTCACGCACGATCGTCACCAACTGCGCATTCGACGGCAGCACCTCCGGTTTCTTCGGCACCCCGACGAGCAGGTGGAAGTGGTTGGACATCACGCAGTAAGTCACCACCCGCAGGCCGCAAAAGCGCTCATACATGCGCATGAACCGCACAAAGGCCCGCTTCTCCGCCTGCCCGAAGACAAAGTCGCGATTCACCACCCGCGAGACGCAGTGGTAATAAGCCGTGCCCGAGCACGCCCCGTCCGGAGCCTTGAGCCGCCTCTGTCGCATGGCACAAACAACCCCAGCAAGCGGCCACGTCAACCTTTTTCTCAATAAAGGGACAGACACTTTATAAGAAAGAGCGAGGAGTATGCGATTTTGGGGCAGGGTTAGCCCTGCAGGGTTTCGACGCGCATCCAGGAGGGGTGTTCGCGGACGCAGGCCAGCGCGGCGATCTCGGCGAGGGCGGCTTGCATGTCGCCGAGGCGGGCGTCGTGGATCATCAGCACAATCGTGGTTCGGCCGCTGGTGTCCTCGAGGTCCTCGGGCTGAATCATGGAGGAGAAGCCGATCTGGCGCCGGCCGAGCACCGCCGCCACCTGGGCCATGACACCGGGCACGTCGTCGACGGTGAGGCGCAGGTAGTAGTGCGAGACGGTGTCCTCGACCGGCTTGCTTTTGCCGTAGAGGCCATGCGGCACGAAGCCGCTGTGGCGGGCGCCATAGACCAGCACGGCGGCGGCCTCGCAGAGGTCGCTGATCACCGAGCTGCTGGTCGGATCCTGGCCGGCGCCGCGGCCGTAGAAGAGGGTTTCGCCGACGATGTCGCCATGCACCAGCACGGCATTGAAGCTGCCGCTGACGCTGGCCAGCACGTGCGACAGTGGCACGAGGGCGGGCTGGGTGCGAACTTCGACGAGTCCCTGATCATCGGCACGGATGACCGACAGCAGCTTGATCGTGTAGCCGAGGCGCTGGGCGAATTTGAAGTCGGCCGGGTCGATGGCTTCGACGCCCTCGACGTGGACCTTGTCCTGAGGGATCCAGAAGCCGTAGCTGAGCGAGGCGAGAATGATCGCCTTGTGCGCCGCGTCCCAGCCACTGACATCGAGGGTCGGATCGGCCTCGGCATAGCCCTTTTCCTGGGCCTCGCGCAGGGCGTCGGCATAGCTCAGGCCGGCCTGGCTCATGCGCGTCAGGATGTAGTTGCAGGTGCCATTGATGATGCCGTGGATCGACTGGATGCGGTTGCCGACAAGGCCCTCCTGCAGGACCTGGATGATCGGAATGCCGCCGGCCACCGCAGCCTCAAAGTAGATCGGCACGCCGCACTGCTCGGCGAGCGCGAACAATTCCTGGCCGCGTTCGGCCAGCAGGGCCTTGTTGCCGGTGACGACGATCTTTTTCGCGCGCAGGGCGGCGCAGACCAGCTCGTGGGCGGTGGTGGTGCCGCCAATCAACTCGACGATCACCTGGATCTCCGGATCCTCGACAAGGGTACGCCAGTCGCTGCTGACGATTTCCGCCGGCACCGCCACGTCGCGCACGCGCGAGGGATCACGCACGACGACGCGTTTGACGCGGATGTCGGCGCCGGTGCGCTGGCGGATGAGATCGCGGTTCTTCTCGAGGTTCTTGAACACGCCGGCGCCGACGTTGCCGAGACCGGCGAGGCCGACATGGATGAGGCGCTGGGGGACGGGGACGGTCATGAAGCGGGGGTGGCGGAAGGAAATGTGAGAAATCGTGGACTCAGGCACCGAGCTGGCGCGCCCACTCGATGGCGCGCAGCATGCCGGCGGCCTTGTTGACGGTTTCGCGGTACTCGTAGGCGGGGTCGGAGTCGGCGACGACGCCGGCGCCGGCCTGCACGTAGGCCTTGCCGTCCTTGAGCACGCAGGTGCGCAGGGCGATGCAGGAGTCGAGGTTGCCGTCGAAGCCGAAATAGCCGACCGCGCCGGCGTAGGCGCAGCGCTTGCTCTTCTCGAGCTCATTGATGATCTCCATGGCGCGCACCTTCGGGCTGCCGCTCACCGTGCCGGCAGGGAAGGTGGCGCGCATGACATCGTAGGCGTCGCGGTCCGCGCGCAGGCGGCCATCGACATTGCTGACAATGTGCATGACGTGGCTGTAGCGCTCGATGACCATGAGGTCGCTGACGCGCACCGTGCCGAACTCGGCGACGCGGCCGACATCGTTGCGGGCGAGGTCGACAAGCATGATGTGTTCCGCGCGTTCCTTCGGATCGTTCAGCAGTTCGTCGGCGAGGGCGTCGTCCTCGGCACGCGTCTTGCCGCGCCAGCGGGTGCCGGCGATCGGGCGGATGTCGATGCGGCCGTCGAGGCATTTGACGTGCACTTCCGGCGAGCTGCCGACCAGGGCGAAGCCCTGCGGGAACTGCAGGCAGAACATGTAGGGCGAGGGATTGACGTGGCGGAGCGCGCGGTAGAGGTCGAGCGGCGTGCCGGCGTAGTCGGTTTCAAAGCGCTGCGAAGGCACGCCCTGGAAGATGTCGCCCGCGCGGATGTACTCCTTCATCTTCACGACCATGGCCTCGTATTCCTCGCGCGTGGTGTTGCCGGCGGGGGCGGGCAGTTGCTCGTTGGAGACCGGGGCAATGGCCTGCAGCGGCTTCACGGCCAGCGGCTGCGCAAGCTTGTCCATGAGTCGCGCGATCTCGGCCTGGGCCCAGGCGTAGGCGGCTTCGAGGCTGGCATGTTCGTCGGTATGGACGTTGGCGATCAGCGACATGCGCCGCGTGCGATGATCGAAGATGACCACGGTGTCGGTGATCATGAAGACCATGTCGGGCAGGCCGAGTTCGTCCTTGGGCGGCGGCGACAGGCTGGGCTCGAAGAAGCGCACCATGTCGTAGCCCAGATAACCGACCGCGCCGCCGTGGAAGACCGGCACCGTGTGCGGTTCCGCCGGTCGGAAGGCGGCCATCAGCTGCTTCAATTCCTCAAGCGGGTCGCTGGTGGTGGTGAACCGCCGGCTGGCACCGCGCTCCTCGATGTCGATCTCGCGGCCGCGCGCGGTGAAAATGAGCCGGGGCGAGCTGCCGAGCAGGGAATAGCGGCCCGAGTGCTGGGTCAGCTCGGCGGATTCGAGCAGGAAACCGCAGCGGCCGTCGTGGATTTTCTGGAAGGCCGAGAGCGGCGTTTCGTAGTCGGCCGTCAGTTCCGCCGTCACCGGTACAAGGTTGCCGCGCGCGGCCAGGGCGCGGAAGGCGGCGAAATCAGGCTGGAGATGCGGAGCGGACATGACGGCAGGGGCGCGCATGATGGATGCGAAATCCCCGGCGGGCAAGGCCGATGGACGGTCGCTCAGGGGGTGGCGGCGGCGGGGCTGGAAAACAGCGGCCGGGCTTTTTCGACGGACTTGGCCACGCCCCAGGCGAGCGGGACGGCGACGACGAGCCAGATGAGGGCGGCTTTCATGGTTCAGGAGGCTTCCTTGACGTGGTGTTTGGAATGCACCGGGCGGACGAGCAGATTGGCGACGAGGCCGATCATGAGCAGGCCGCACATGAGGTAAAAGGTGTCGTTGTGGGCCTCCGCGCGCGGCACGCCGGCGGCGACGCGACGGTCGTAGAGGCCGTTGATCAGGCCGGGGCCGATGACCGCGGCCATGCTCCAGGCGGTGATCAGGCGGCCGTGGATGGCGCCGACCTGGTAGGTGCCGAAGAGGTCCTTGAGGTAGGCCGGAATGGTGGCGAAACCGCCGCCGTACATGCTGATGATGACGGCGGTGCAGGCGACAAAGAGGGTGCGGTTCTGGGTTTGCTGGGTGTAGGGCAGCAGGGCGTAGAGCACGGCACCGAGCAGGAAGTAGAGGCAGTAGACCGTCATGCGGCCGGTGAAATCCGAGACCGAGGACCAGACAAAGCGCCCGCCCATGTTGAACAGGCTGAGCAGGCCGGTGAAGCCGGCGCCGATGGCGACGCTGACGCCGAACATGTCCTGGCACATGTCGGCGGCGCGGCCGAGGATGCCGATGCCGGCGCTGACGTTCATGCACAGGACAATCCAAAGCAGCCAGAATTGCGGGGTTCTCCAAGCGGTATCGACGGCGACACTGGCGCTGGTGATCATGCCGCCGGCCGCCGCCGGTTTCGGGACAAAGCCCTGCGGCCGCCAGTCGGCTGCCGGCACGCGCACCAGGGCGGCGCCGAACAGCATCAGGCCGGTGTACAGCACGGCCATGGTGAGCAGCGCCTGCATGGCGCCCTCGCCGGGGCCGCCGGCCAGCGCATTGAGTGCTGCCTTGACCGGGGCGAGCAGCGGTGCGGCCGGCTCAGGGTTCTTGAAGAATTCCATCAACTCCTGGGCCAGCGGGGAGCCGACCAGGGCGCCGCCGCCGAAGCCCATGATCGCCATGCCGGTGGCCATG
>JAEYYS010000095.1 GCA_023428335.1 Verrucomicrobiota bacterium
GGTCGGCGGCGGCCGGGCCAAAGGACTTTTTGAAGCTGCGCGGCGGTCCGCCGGTGCCGTCGTTCTCGGTCGAGCTGCCGAGGTTGCGCAGGTCGGTCACCGGAAAGAACACGGCCACCGCCTGCACCGAACTGTCCTCGCGATCCACCGGATCCGGGGCATCGGCCGGGCCTGGCCCGCCGCGGGTGGCGAGCATCAGGCTCAGATGCCCTCCGGAACTGCCACCGGTGACGGCGAGCCGCTGCGGATCCACCCCATACTTCGCCGCGTGATGGCGGACAAAGCGCACCGCGCGGTGCATGTCCTCGACAATCTCCTGCACGCTCGCCTGCGGCTGCGGCAGGTGGGTGATGGCAAAAACGGTCAGCCCCTGACGCAGGGCCGGCCCGGCCAGCCAGGGCTCAAACTTGTCGGGGCGCGACTTCCATTTGCCACTGACCAGGATGAGCAGAGCCGCCCCATTCGGCTGGCGCGGCCGATGCACCTCGAGGGTGAGGTTCTGCCCCTGGCGCTGGCCATACACCACCCCGCGGGTCACCTCGGCCTGGGGATGCAAATAGCCCCAAACTGCCGCCCCCAGCAGCAGGGCGCTGAGCAGCAGCAGGACAAGGGCGCGCAGGCACAGGCGCAGAACACGGCGGGTGGCGGATGCCATGGTCCACCATGGACAGCAGCCGCGGCTTTTCCAAGGGCCAAATGCAGGCCGCGCACCGCCATTGCCAGAGACCGCGAAGGCCTTACACTGGCCGCGTGTCCAAACGCCTGTTCATCACGCTGGCGACCGTCGCGCTCGCCCTGCTCCTGTTCTGGGGCTGGCGTGAACGACCGTCGACACGCGCCTTGGTGCTCACCGCCCTGCTGGAACACGCCGTCACCGAACCCGGCCTCGAAGGCGCGGCCATCGGCCTGTGCGTGCTCGACGCCAACGGCACGTTGCAGGCGGCCGTGAACGCGGACACCGCCTTCATCCCGGCCTCCAGCCTGAAGACCGTGACCACGGCCACCGCCCTGGAAGTGCTGGGACCGGACTTCCGCGCCGAGACCCGCCTGCTGGCCAAGGCACCGCCGCAGGAAGGCGTGCTCGAGGGCGACCTCGTCCTGCGCGGTGGCGGCGATCCCCTGCTCTCGCTCAGCGATCTCGCCGCCTGGGCCGCTGAACTGCAGCGCCAGGGGCTGCGTCGCATCCACGGTCGCGTGCTCGGCGATGGCAGCCTGTTCACCGGCTCGCTCTACGACGATCACTGGAGCTGGGGCGACATCGGCAACGGCTACGGCAGTCCGGTCGCCGGCCTCAACCTTGAGCACAACCGCTACAGCGCCGTCTTCGCCCCGGGCGCGGCCGAGGGTCAGCCGGCCCAGCTCGTGGAAATTGTCCCCGAGGTGCCTGGCATCACCTGGATCAACGAGGTGCGCACCGGCGCGCCGGAGAGTGGCGACGGTGTCATGATCCACGGCGGCGAACGCACCGCGCGCCTGCACCTGCGCGGCACCGTGCCGGCCGACCGACCGCAGTTCCGCGTCAGCGGCGCCGTACCCGATCCGGAACGCTTTGCCGCCCATCACCTGCGCGCCGCCCTGCTGGCCGCAGGCATCGAGGTGACCGGCGCAGCAGGCACCGCCGAATCGCCTCTCGCCGAGGACGCCCACGTGCTGCATCGCCATGCCTCGCCGCCCCTGCGCGAATGGGTCGCCCGCATCCACGCCACCTCCGACAATCACGAGACCGAATGCCTGTTCCGCCTGCTCGGCCTGCAAGACGGGCAGTCACCGGAGCAGGTCGTGCGCGAGCACTGGCTCGGCCGTGGCCTGGAGTTCCGCGGCCTGCGCCTCGAGGACGGCTGCGGCCTGGCACGCGCCGACGGCATCCGCCCGCGCGACCTCGCCGAACTCCAGCGCCTCGCTGCCAGCGGCCCGCAGGGCGAGGTCTATCGCACCAGCCTGGTCGCCCTGCGCGACGGCGCCGTGCTCGGCAAGGGCGGTGCCATGTCCGGCGTGCGCAGCCTGACCGGCCTCGCCCGTTCGGCCTCGGGCGAAACCTTCTTCTTTGCCCTGATCGTCAACCACGCCAGCAGCGGCGCCGCCGCCACCGCGCTGCGCGAGGCGGTGCTCGATGAAATCCTGACCTGGTGACGCTTTTGTTGGCTGAAAGCTGCGGGGCTTGATGCTCTTATAGTCAAGCCATGCCGCCGCCGCTTTATCCCCTGCTTCCTTCCCGCACCCTTCCCCGCCGCAGCTTCCTCGCCGGCACCGCCTCCCTCGCCCTCGCCGCGCTCGGTCGCGAGCAGGCCCGCGGTGCCACCACCCGCCTGCCGAAGTTTTCCGGCTATCCCTTTACCCTCGGCGTCGCCTCCGGCGATCCCGCCGCCGACGGCTTTGTGCTCTGTACCCGCCTCGCCCCGCGCCCGGTCGAAGGCGACGGCGGCATGGCACCGGAACCGGTCGAGGTGGCCTGGCAGGTCGCCGAAGATGAAGCAATGTCGAAGGTGGTCGCCAAGGGCACCACCGTGGCCACGCCGGAGTGGGGTCACTCCGTGCATGTCGAGGTTCAGGGCCTGCGCCCCGAGCGCTGGTACTGGTATCAATTCAAGGCCGGCAGCGAAACCAGCCCGGTCGGTCGCAGCCGCACCTTCCCCGCCGCCGACGCCCTGCCGGAGCGCCTGCGCTTCGCCTTTGCCTCCTGCCAGCACTATGAAACCGGCCTGTTCACGGCCTACGAGCACATGCTCGCCGAGGCGCCCGACCTGGTCATTCATCTCGGCGATTACATCTACGAGTACGCCGGCATCGAGAAGCGCGTGCGCATGCATCACGGGCCGGAGATCACCACCCTGCACGACTACCGCGTCCGCCTCGCCCAGTACAAGTCCGATCCCGCCCTGCAGGCCATGCATGCCGCCGCGCCCTGGCTGGTGACCTGGGATGACCATGAGTTCGACAACAACTGCGCGGGCGACATCTCGGAGGAACCGGGGGTCAGTCGCGAGGACTTCCTCAAGCGCCGCGCCGCCTCCTACCAGGCCTATTATGAAAACATGCCGCTGCGCGTGGCCGCCATGCCCAAGGGCCCCGACATGCTGCTGTATCGTCGCGTCACCTGCGGCCGGCTCGCCGACTTCCATGTGCTCGACACCCGCCAGTACCGCAGCGACCAGCCCTGCGGCGACCGCAACCAGCCGCCCTGCCCCGAGTCACTGAGTCCCAACGCCAGCCTGCTCGGCCAACTCCAGCGCGACTGGTTGTTCGAAAATCTGGCCAACTCCAAGGCCGGCTGGAACGTGCTCGCCCAGCAGGTCATGATGGCGCGTGTCGACCGCAAGGCCGGCGAGGAAGTCACCCACAGCATGGACCAGTGGCCGGGTTACGAATTCGAGCGCCGGCGCGTGCTCAACCACTTCCACGAGCAGCGCGTCAGCAATCCGGTCGTGCTCACCGGCGACATCCACAGCAACTGGGCCAACAACCTGGTCGCCGATTTCGAGCCGGGCAAACACCGGGTGGTCGGCACGGAATTCGTCGGCACCTCGATCTCCTCGGGCGGCGACGGCGTGCTCAAGCCGAAGACCCTCGACGCGACCTACGCCGAGAATCCCTTCGTCAAATTCCACAGCACCGAGCGCGGTTACGTCAGTTGCGAAATCACGCCCGGCCTCTGGCGCACGAAGTATCAGGGCATCGAATACGTGAGCCGCCCCGGCGCGCCGCTGCACACCCGCGCGGAGTTCGTCGTCGAGTCCGGCAAACCCGGCCTGCACAAGGCCTGACACAATCCTTGGCGGCAACGACGAATGCCGCGGCT
>JAEYYS010000113.1 GCA_023428335.1 Verrucomicrobiota bacterium
GCATAGAGCGATTGATAGAGCAGCATTTCACCCTCGCCACCGACCGAGCCGCCGGAGGTGAAGGCCGTGCCATCGGCCAGACGACCGGCGGTTTTCACGGCGCCGCTGGCCGCGGTCACGACAGCGACGGCAAAGCCGCTGCCCGCTGGATCGTTCTCGCCCGGCTCAGGCAGGCGCAAGGCCAGGTGGTGGCGGCCGGCAAAGGCATCGGCCCGCTGCTCTCGGCCATCCCAGGGAATACTCCAGCCTTCGCCCTGTTCGACCGTTTCGCCATCGAGTCGGCGCTCCAACAGGCAGTCCGGATCGCCCTGCGTTTGCAAAGTGAGTCGCCCCTGCTGTCCGGGCAGGCCCTTGCGCGCCCAGGCAAACTCGGCCGTCGCCTCGGTAGGCGCATTCGCCTCGACCTGCAGCATCCCCTTGAAGGCTTCGCTGCGCTTGCCGAACAAGGCCTTGCCCGTGAAGGCCCCGGAGGCGGTGGTGGTCAGTTCGTAGCGACCGCCGAGCGAGGCGTTGGCTTCGCTGTCCGGTGGGAAAAAGCCCTGGAAGCGACCCACGAACGCCGCCGGCAATTCCTCGACCTCCAGGACGAAACTCACGCGCTCCGCCGAAGTTCCGGCCGCATTGCGCGCCTGCACTTCCAGGGCGTAACTGCCGGCCTGACGCGGCACGCCGCTGAGCCAGCCGCTGGCACCATCGATCGTCAGCCCGGGCGGCAGGTTTTTCACCGTGTAGCTGACCGGCAACTGCGTGGTCGGAATGAGCAGCTCAAACTCGGCACCGACCCGCGCTGATGGCAGCGGCAGCGACGGCTGGGTCAGCACCGGCAGGGTGGTGGCCTTCTGCGCGATCTCATGGCCCACATCGCCGATGAGGATGACGCCCTGGCGTTCCTGAGCCGTGAGGTTCGGCGCCACGGTCACGGTCAGAATGGCATCGCCCCGTCCCTCGGCAGGTTCCACCGTCACCCAGGGCAACGGATTCAGCACCTGCCAGGCATCGAGGCTGTACACCAGCATCTGATAGGTCGTGCCGCTTCGGTCGAAGGGCTGCACCCCGGCGTTGTCCCGCAGGCTCAGGGTTGGCAGCGACAGCACCACCTCAACAGGTTCCGACAACGCCCCGGCGGCATCGCGGGCGCGGTAGCTAAAGCTCGCCGAGGCGAAATCGGCCGCTGCGGTGAAGACCAGTCCGCCCGCGGATTTGGCGAGTTTCCCAGCGCTGGCCGGCACCAGCGGCGTGAACGAGGCCAGCGTCGGCACCTCGCCATCCGGGTCGCTGTCGTTGGCGAAGATCGGCAGGGTCAAGCGCGCCCCGGCTGTCACCGCCAGTTGATCCGCCACCGCCACCGGCGGCCGGTTGCCGGTGGTGAACCTCAAGGTCTTACCGACCGCGCCACCAGCCGGTCCGGCGGCGCGCAGACGGAAAAAGCGCCACTGGCTGGCTGGCAGGTCCGCGAGCCCGGCGCTGTAGCTGCGCACGCCGTTGACGGTTTCCCCCTCGATCGCCGGCACCCGCTCGCCGAAAGCGCCGCTGGGTCCGTGCTCGAAGAAGACCTCCAGTCCGTCGATCACACCCGCCACCGTGCCTTTCAGCGTGGCGGTGTGCAGTCCGACCTCGCTGGCCGCGAGCGTCTTCACGACAGGTTTCACCGATGCCGCCACGCCAGTGCCCTGCAGCGTCAGCACGCGGTCAGCAGCCCCGGCGACGCGCAACCGCAACTGCGCCTGCTTCAGGCCGGTTTTGAGCGGTTGAAATTCGACCTGCAAATCGACGCTGGCACCGGCCAGCAGGCTCGCCGGCAGCGGCGAGAGCAGACGGAAGTCCCCTGCCCCTTCCAGGCTCGCCGACAGGCCGCTCCTGCCGGTTTCACCGGGATTGTGCAACTGCCAGGTCAATCGGCGCAAACCACCGATCCCGACCTCGCCGAAATCCGCAGTCGCCCCCGCCTCGACCGCGGCCCCTTCGTCGGTTTGCCAGGCCAGCGGCGCGGCGGTGAAGGCGTAATCGACCTGGCTTTCCAGCAGGCTGAGCGAAAGATTGCCCGAGCCGCTTTCGCAGTGGGCCGTGGCGCGCACCCGCCCGGCCGTTGGCAGCAGCAGGCCGTCGAGCTGCCAGCCACCCTCGATGCGGCCGGCCTGACCGAGTTCCGTCCAGGTCAGTCCGTCGTCCGTGCTCACCGCCACATCCACACGCCGTGCCTCCGGCGAACTGCCACCGCGCAACCAGACGACGCGATGCCCGTCGGGCACTTCGAGCGACTCCGTGGCGGGGTCGTTGTGCAGGCGGGCGAGGCCATAGCGGGCCACGCCACGGATGCCTTCAAACTCGCCCTGAACCAGAATGCGTCCGTCGGCCTGCACGGCCATTCCCGCCGCTTTTCTCTGCATTGGCACGGCGAGACTTGTGTCGAAAGCACCGTTCGACTGCAGGCGGCGCACCCCCCAATCGCTAGTTCGATAGCCCGTGGCCGTGCCAAAATCCCCACTCAGCAGAATCTTGCCATCCGCCTGCACCACCAAACCAAGGACTTCGTCAGAGGAGACCAGGGACGCGCTGAAGGAAGAATCCAGGCTCCAGTCCGGCAGAAAGCGCTTCACCATGCCATTGCCATAGACGAGCGCCTTGCCATCGGCCTGAAAGGCGATGCCACCGATCCGGTTGGGAAAGGCCTGCCGCACCTGACTCGCGGGAAAGGTCAGATCCGGCTCACCATTGGGATGCAACCGCGCCAGCGTGGTCGAGGAACCGAGACTGACGCGACCTGTGATGGTGGAGGACGACCAAATCAGGATTTTGCCATCGTCCTGGATCGCTGTGCCGTCCACAACCCCCGTGACATTTAGGGCAAAGGAGGTGTCCAAGGCGCCACTTGGCAGCAGGCGACAGAGTCCAAAGGACAGACCGGTCAGCCAAGGGTAATCAAACCTGCCTCCAGACAGGAGGAATCGCCCTTGATGATCGGTGGAGCGAACACTGAGATTGCCACTGCCTTCACGAAGAACCGGGCTGAAGCTGCCATCCTGCAATCCATCCGCATGATAACGGAGCAGGATGGTTTGAGAGTTCCCGATCACCATGAACTGCCGCGATGGCACCAATGTCTGAAAGTATCGAGGTACAGGCCCAAAAGTTGGGTCCTCGGTTCCGTCCGTGGCGACGCGAGTGGTGCCTTGTGAGGTGCGCACGAGCAATTTGCCGTCGGCTTGCAGGCTCTGAAAGCTATGTGCATAAGGATAGAGCGAGTAATCCACCCCGCCCCAAGCGGCGAGCGCTCCCGCAGGCGCATAGCTCAAATCCACCTCGCCGGATTTCGGGGCGCTGCGGATGATCCTGATTTCATACTGGGTCTTGGAGACCCCGTCGGCTGCCGTCACTTCAAGGCGCAGCGGCGTTGGCACAGGATCGAGTGTCACCCAGCGCTCAAAGTAATCCGCATCCAAAACCTCATCGACCCCTTCAATGCGCAGTTTTTTTGGGGCGCCGTACCATGACCCATTACCGACAACGAGGGTGGTCAGATCGCTTGGCACGAAGATGACATACTGCGTTGATGCGGGGATCCATCCGTACAGCAAAGGCGTGGATGGCGAAGTCACCAGATTCTGCAAATAAAGCGAATCCAGTGTGGAATCCGCACTCAAGCCGCCTTCGGCACGCAGTGCGACACTGAAGGCGCTGCCGCCGTCGCGACTCAACGTCAGGGTGCCGGTCGGTGAAGCATTGCCGTCGGGCACGCGCGTCACCTGAAACTCGGTGGTCTCGCCCGGAGGCAAAAGGCGGCGCAGGGCCGAGGTGTCGAGCCGAAAGACCGGCGAACCCGTCAGGCGCAAACGCCCCAGCCGCAGCGGAGCCGTGCCGGTGTTGCGGACGGTGAAAACCTGGGGCTCGGTCGTGGTGCCAAGATCCACCTGCGCGGAACCGTCCTGAGCGAGAACACCTGCCGGACCTTCCAGCACGAGTTCAGGTGTACCGGCACCGTAGCTGGCAACCTGGTCGACCAGGCCCATCGAGCCGTTGTAACGACCACTGGACGTGCGACCGAAGGCACGCAGCGTGCCAGACGGCGGCAGGCTCAGTCCCGCCAGTTCCCAGCCACCGCTCATCCGGGTGCCAGACCCCAGCGACTGCCAGGTGACGCCGCCATCCGTGCTCAACTCAAAGCGCGCCTCCGAGATCTCCGGCGCAGTGCCGCCGCGCCGCCATTCGAGGCGCGTGGCATCGACCTGCACCAGTTCATCCTGGGCGGGATCATTCTGCAGGCGATGCAGGAGATTCTGGGAACGATTCCACGAGTGAGGAAAATCCCCCCCGACGAGCAACGAACCGTCGGCATGCAGAGCGGCCCCATAAAGCGTGTAGCTGCCATAGGTTTGGGTTCCCCAGGTCAAGCCGGAGGCAAAAGAAGTGTCGAGTGTCCCGTTGGCAAGCAACCGCACCACCGCACGATGCTTTGGATTGGCACCGAGCGTGCCAAATGCCCCAGCCACAAAAATCCGACCATCCGCCTGGAGTTGCAGGGAGTAGGGGGTGTTGTTGAGCGAAGCCGCAAACGCCAGATCGCGACTGCCATCCGGTCGCAATCTGGCCAATCGATCGGCTGAATCGCCCTGCACACGACGAAAGCTGCCCCCCACAAGGACATGGCCATCCGGCTGCAGGGCCATTACGGTCACCGTCGCTGGAGTTGTGTCGGTGCTCCCCTGCACGTTGGGATGGTAATTCGTGTCCAGACTGCCATCGGGGTGCAGTCGCGCCACACGATTGCGGGTCACGCCATTGACTGAGGTAAAACTGCCGCCCACGAGCAACCTGCCATCCGGCAGACAGACCACGGAGAAGACATTGCCATTGAAGATCGGCGCAAAGCTGGTGTCGAGACTGCCGTCGGGATGCAGCCGTGCCAGATGAGCCTGCGTCACCCCACCGATTTCCTGAAAGGCGCCCGCCACCAAAACCTTGCCATCCGGCTGCACCTGCAGGCTATACACGAGGCCGACACGCAACTGCGGCGTGAAGGACTCATCCACCGTGCCATCCGGGTGCAGGCGAAAGAGATGCTCCGCGTCCGCTCCAGGGTTCGTGCCGCGGTAGTGGGACAACCAAAGCGATCCGTCCCAGTGCAGGCTGATGCAGCCAACCTGCCCCAAGCCCGTTCCTCTCTCCAGATTGGCCAGACCAACCCCTTCATTCTGCAGCCGATCCCAATTGGGATGGTCACGACCTCCCGCCTGTCGGAAAAAGCCTCCGAGCAGGATGCCTCCTTCGGGCAACGGCGCCACTAGGGTCAGAGCCGTCGATGCGGATGACATGGTATAATACACCCCCGGCTTGAAATCCGGATCCACATCCCCGGGCGCAGCCCGCCCGGCGACCGCGAGGCCCAAGAAAACCACGAGCCAACACCCCCACCGAAACGCCGAGCACAGACGAGAAAAAATCACAAACCCACTCAGCAAAACAACCCAGTGAAAGTCAATGCCAATCGCCCCCATGACATGCCTTTTTCCGGAGCTTTCAAGCTCTCGCCTGCCAGGGAACGGCGAACCGCCCCGCGGGGTCACTGCCCCCGCCTAAGCCGAACCGGCGCTTGAGGCCAGCGAGACCCAGCCCGTAGGCGCGTCTCGCCAGAACGCGGGATCGGAACGTGCGGCATCCCAGCACTCAACCTGCCGTCTGGCGACGTCGCCCACAAGGGGACCCGCGGGGTCGATGCCCCCGCCTACAGGGGAAACCTCGGCGCCGGGGCAGCGGCGCCTCTTTCCCTTTCGTGACC
>JAEYYS010000117.1 GCA_023428335.1 Verrucomicrobiota bacterium
CCTCCCAGCCCTTCGGCTTCTTCGCGCTGCTGAAGCCGTCGAGGCCCGCGGCGAGGCCGGCCAGGACGTCCCCACGCACCTCGGGTTGCTTCGTCATCAGGGCCACCAGCGCATCCACCGCCGCCGGTTGTGCTTCGATCATCTCGGCAATCCGCCGCGCCACCAAGCGGCGCACCGTGGGAATTTTGGCCTGCGCGATGAACTCCACGCCCTTCATCGGATCGGCGGCCACCGCCGGCTCAATGCCATACCAGATCATCAGCGGTTGCTGGCGATCCTCGGCGTCTTCTTCATGCTGCGCGAGAGCGGTGGCGATGGGCCAGCGCTCGGCCAGGGGCAGACGCTGCAACAGGGATGCAACGGTCAACCGCACCAACCCTGAAGAATGTTTGGCATATAGATCACAAGATCCTCTGATCAAAGGTGCCCCTGATTCTGCCAGATCGCGCAATGCATTCGTAATGTCAGACTCTTCTGGCGATTGGTTCCTGTCGATTTTGAGGTGCGTATATTTGCGTTCAAATAAGACACGCTCGGACGAACGGCTCCACCAGTTATTCTTCGACTCAAGCAACTCCACCAACTCTTCGTTTTTCATCTTCGAGACATCGAACGGCTCCACCTTCTTCGTCGCCTCATGCACAATCTTGTAAATGCGCCCGCTGGTCCGGTGCACACCGTCGTTGTCATGGCACTCGCCGCTGTCGCTCCAGTCGGCGACAAAGACATTGCCATCCGGGCCGGTGAGCAGGTCGATGCCGCGGAACCAGGGGTCTTTGGCCTGCATGAAATCGGGCGCGTGTTTGCCGACATACCCGCAGCCCTGGCGCTCCAGGCGGTCGACGTTGATGCGGTTGCCATGCAGGTTGCAGGTGAACAGGCTGCCGTGGTATTCCTTCGGCCAGAGGCCGCCCTGGTAGATGAGCATGCCGACGTGGGCATGCCCGCCGCCGAGCTCCTGGGTCTTGCTGCTGACCCCCTGGCGGATGTCGCTCCACTTCTCCGCGCCGGTGTCCCAGTGGAAGTGATCGGCCGTCTGCTCGATGATCTCGTAGACATACGGATTGAGGTGCGTGCCAAACATGCGCCGGTAGTAGGCGCCGGGGATGACATGCCAGAGGTGGCCGATGACCGTGTTGATCATGAACAGTTCACCCTCGGCATTCCAGTCGTGCCCCCAGGAGTTGGTGCCGCCGTGGGCCACCGCCTCGACCACACCGCGCGTCGGGTGATAGCGCCAGATCGCGCAGTTGAAGCGCACACGCTGGTCCGCCGGCGTGCCGGGCGCGCCGACCGCCGAGGTGTCGGTGATGCCGTGGCGACCGTACAACCAGCCGTCCGGACCCCAGCGCAGGCCGTTGACGATGTTGTGGCCGATGGTCTTGGTGTTGAAGCCGTCGAGCTTCACCTGCGGCGGACCGTCGGGCACGTCATCGCCATTGGCATCGGGGATGAAGCTGAGCGTGCCGTCGTTCAGGATCCAGACGCCGCCGTGACCGACCTCGACACTGGTCAGGTAGCGGCCCTCGTCCCAGAACACCTTGCGGCTGTCGTGTTTGCCGTCGCCGTCCTTGTCTTCGAGAACGATCAGGCGGTCGCGCAGCTTCAGATCCCAGCGGTCGGGATTCTCCGCGTAGGTGTAGCATTCCGCCACCCAGAGACGGCCCTTGCTGTCCCAGGCCATGCCGATCGGCTGCTGGACATCGGGCTCGGCGGCGAACACGACGCATTTGAAGCCCGGCGGCAGCTGCATCGTCCGGGCCACCTGCTCGGCCGGCATGGGCGATCCCTTCTCTGTATTGTAAGGCGTCGGAAACGGCTCGGCGGCAGGGAGCGGGGAGCAGAGAGCGCAGAGCAGGGAGGCGAGAACGGGGGGCAGGCAACGCATGGCGGAGAGAGCGAAACGAGCGCGGCGGGGATTTTCTTCGCGATCACCCCACTTGGCGTACTCAAGGTTTGGATCCACAGCCATTCAGCGGTCGCCGGCAGGATGTCAGGCAGCGGACCGTGCCTTCACACGCTGTCCGCCGCACACATCCGTGCCTGCCATGCCACAAGTGCGGTCACGGTTGCTCCAGGGTCACCGCTCCGCTCTCGGGATCGAGATCGCCGGCGCGGTTGCTCAGGAAAAAGCCCCAGCCGCCACGGTTGGCGCCCTTGCTTAGCAGCACACCGGTGAACCCGGGCAGCTTGCCGGCGGGACTGTCCCAGTTGGGCGTGAAGGTGCCTTTGAAGAACCCCGAGCTCTGCGTGAAGCTCAGGCTGGAGCTGCGGTCTGTGCTGGGGGTTTGGGTCACCTTGCTGCCGTTAATACTGAAGTTTGTCATCTCGACCTCGGCGACCAACTTGCCGTCGTTGCAGACCAATCGGCCCGGGCCGGCGAAGCCGAGCGTCGTCTGGACGGTGGCGGTTTTGTCGTACTTCGCGCCGATGAGGCCCAGCACAAGGCCTTGCGGCCAGCCAGCCCTGTAGGCTTGAACCTGACTTGCCTGTGTCTGCGCCTGCGGGCGAAACCAAACCAAGTCGGGACTGCCCACATCGCTGTCGGTTTGAGCCTCGTCAAAGACCCACGTGCCCAGCACACTGCCGGCCTTGAGTTTGCCGCCCGGCGTGGGCAGCACGATGAAGACCTCGGCCTCGTCGCCGTCTGTTAGAAAAGCTGCTGCGGTGATCTTGGTGCCCTCCGCCAGCGTGCCTGCCAGCTTGAGTGTACCATTGCTCAGCAGCGTGAGCCCAGCGTGGCCCGCGCCCTGCGGATACTCCGCCTTGAGCTTGGCCGGGCTCTGTGGCACAGCCGGCAGGACCACGGTGTAATAGCCTTGCTTACCCTTGGCGTCGAGCAGCGCGCCGCGCACGCGGGAGGCCTTGGAATAGAGTGGGGGTTTGGCTTGGCCCTCGCTGACCTGTTGGACCTCATCGACTTGGCGGGTCACGGTCATGGCGAGGCCGGATTCATCCCAGGTCATCGTGAGCTCGCGGCCGGCAAAGGTCAGGCCGGATGCCATTTCCTTGCCCGCCTTGAACCATACGGAGCCATCCGCATGCAGCGCGCCGGTGAACGCGGTCACCAACCCGTCCATCCACAGCCTGCCGCTCAGGCTGCCTTTGGCGGGCACGATCGCCGCGCTGAGAAAGCCCATCGTGTCATTGCCGGGCGGCGTCGTTTCATCGGGGCGCAGCAATCCCTGGAAGACCGGCTTGGGCCCCAGCGCGGCCATCGTGTCTTGAGTGAGGGGGTTCTCCACAAACACTGCCGTCACACTCACATCCGCCTCAGGCATGGGGAATGCCGCCACATGCCCGCGCACCAGCGCAGCCTCGGGCAGTCCGGTCCAGTGGCTGAAAAGATGCCCCGCCTTGGCTGCTGCCGTCACCGCCATCTGCGTGCCCGGCAGCACCTGGCTGGTCTGCGGGCTGCCCTTGGACA
>JAEYYS010000229.1 GCA_023428335.1 Verrucomicrobiota bacterium
GGATGGACTTCATGGACGTGATGAACTGCGACGGCGCCCTGAAACCTGAAACTCGGAACTCCCGCCCCGCTCCTTTCCAGCGATTGACCACGGCAGGCGGCGGCGGTAAGGGTGGACCCTTCCCCATGCGCTGCCGCATCATCAAAGACTTCCGCTTCGAGGCCGCCCAAACGCTGCCCAACCTGCCGAGCACCCACAAGTGCACGAAGATGCATGGCCACAGCTTCAAGGTGGAGATCGCCATCGAGGGTGAGGTGGATCCGCACATCGGCTGGGTGTACGACCACGCGGAGATCTCGCGGGCGATGAAGCCGCTGCTCGACCAGCTCGATCACGGTTACCTGAACGAGATCGAGGGACTGGAGAATCCGACAATCGAGAACATGGCCGCCTGGCTCTGGCGCAAGCTGGCACCGCAGTTGCCCGGCCTTTGCGAGATCACCATCCACGAGACGCCGGCGGCACGCTGCGTGTTCCGCGGCGAGTTTTGATTTGGCAGCCTGCCGCGCGGCATCGCCCGGTGCGGCGCGTGCCCTGCAGCCCCCCAGAACGGAGACGGACGGCGAAGGCGGTTTTGGTTGACCCATGGGCGGGGCGCGTCGTCTGTCCGGCGCCATGCTATCTCGTCGCTCCTTCCTGCTTTCCTCCGGGGCCGCCGCACTGAGCGGCTGCCAAACCCTGCCGGCACCGCAGGCCACTGCGCCGCAGGGCGGGCCGTTCCGACTCGGCATCGATGTGCTGGCCTCGCGCAACTTTGACCTGCTGCGCGGACGTCGGGTCGGCCTGATCACGAATCACACGAGCATGACCGGCCGCGGTGAGATGACGCGGGTGGCGATGAAGCGCGCGCTGGGCTCGGGGCTGACCGCGCTGTATGCGCCGGAGCACGGCATCGATGGCACCATCGGCGCGGGCATCCATGTCAGCACGCGCCGCGACCCTGTGACGGGACTGACGGTGTATTCGCTCTATGGCCCGACCCGCAAGCCGACGCCGCAGATGCTGGCGCCCATCGACGTGCTGGTCTTTGACCTGCAGGACATCGGCTGCCGCAGCTACACTTACATCAGCACGATGGCGGTGGCGATGGAGGCGGCGGCGGAGTGCGGCAAGGATTTCATTGTGCTCGACCGGCCGAACCCGATGGGGGGCCTGCGCGTCGAGGGCCCGCCGCTCGATCCGCAGTGGAAGTCGTTTGTCGGTCAACTGCCGGTGCCCTATGTGCACGGCATGACGACGGGTGAGCTGGCGATGATGACCGCCGCGCATCGCTGGATCGCCGCCAGCCCGCGCCTGAATGTGGTGCGCATGCAGGGCTGGAACCGCGCGATGATCTGGCAGGACACCGGCCTGCGCTGGTATCGCACGTCACCGAACATCCCGCACGCGACCTCGCCGTTTTATTATGTCGCCACCGGCATCCTCGGCGGCGCGTCGTCGGTGGACATCGGCATCGGCACGGAGAACCCCTTTGGCTATGCCGGCGCCAGCGGTGTCAATCCGCAGGCCATGCTCGCCGCCTGCCGCGAGTTTCCCGCCCCGGGCGTCGGTTTCTCGCCCTACACGAAGGGCAGCTTCGGCGGCGTGCGCCTGAGCATCCATCCGCGTGCGCAGGCGGATCTGACGGCGCTCGATGTGCGCCTGCTGGCGGCGCTGCAGCGGCTCTCTGGCGGCCTTGTGCTGGCGCGGGTGAGTGGCGACAAGCTGAGCCTGTTCAACAAGGTCTATGGCAGCGAGCGCCTGTTCCGCGAGCTGCGCGCCGGCGGTTCGGTGGAACGGCTGGTCGCCGGCTGGGGCAGTTCGGTGAACGGCTTCCGTTCGGCGCGCCAGCGTCACCTGCTCTATGCCTGAGCCGCGACGGCTCAGAGCGCGGCGCGGTACAGCTCAACGAAATCGGCCTCGCTGACCGGGCGCGGATTGAACTGCGCGGTCCACTGCTTGGCGGCGAGGGCGGCCAGCTTGGGCAGGTCGGCCTCGGTGACGCCATACTCGCTGATGCGGCGCGGCATCTTTGCCTCCCAGAGCAGCTCGCTGACGCGGTCGGCGAGGTCGCCATCGAAGTAGCCGGCGTAGATCGCGGCGATCTCGGGCAGGGCGGCGTTGAAGCGGATGATGTGCGGCAGCATGACACCGACCGCTTCGCCGTGCACGACGTTGAAGTAGGCGGTCAGGGGATTCGCGCAGGAGTGCGCGGCGCCGAGCATGGAGTTTTCAATGGCGATGCCAGCGTAGGCGGCACCGAGCAGCATCATGCCGCGCGCGGCGACGTCGCCCGGCTCGCGCAGGACGCGGCTGAAGCCCTCGTGGCAGAGCCGGAAGGACTCGCGCGAGAACACCGCCGAATAGGCGTTGCGCTTGGCCGTGACGGCGGTTTCCAGGGCGTGCGAAAGGGCGTCGATGCCGGTGCAGACGGTGACGCGCACCGGCTGGGAGACGGTCAGCTCGGGATCGAGCAGGGCGACTGCGGCCGCGGCCTTGGGATCGCCGCAGGCCATCTTGACGTGGGTCTTGGCATCGGAGATGAGCGCGTAGCTCTGGCACTCGCTGCCGGTGCCGGCCGTGGTGGGCACGGCGATGAGCGGCAGCATCGGCTGGCTGGCCTTGCCGGTGCCCCAGTAGTCCTGCATGCGGCCGCCGTTGGTGAGGATGAAGTTGCAGCCCTTGGCGGTGTCCATGCTGCTGCCGCCGCCGAGGCCGACGAGCAGGTCGGCATCGAACTCGCGCGCGGCCTCAACGCAGCGGGCGACGTCGTCGGTGCTCGGGTTCTCGCGCACATCGCCGAAGACGCGGGCCTGCAGGCCGGCATCGACGAGGTAGGTGACGGCGCGGGTGACGTAGCCGGTTTTGACAATGCCGGGGTCGCTGACGATGAGCACGCGGTTGCCGCCCAGCTCACGGGCGAGCGTGCCGATCTGGGCCAGGGTGCCCGGGCCGAAGATCAGGCGGGTGCGCGGCTGGTGGTCGAAGGCGGGAAGGATCATGGCGTGGGGGCGGCGGCTGGGCGCGGCCACGGTGCGGCCGCCCCGGCGGTTCCGGCGCGAATCAGGCGCGGTCGATCGAGCGCCGCTTGTAGAGGAACTCGAACATGTTGCCCTCGTGCGGCTGATCCCAGCTGATCTTCATCGTGCTCAGCGGGCCGAGGTTGAGGCGGTCGATGGTCGGGCACTCGAGCAGGGCTTCGGTGAAGTCCGCATCGGCGGTGATGGCGGTGACGATGAGCGAGTAGCCGATCTTCGACAGCATCTCGGCCTGCGGCATTTCGACGACGCTGGCGTAGGGGCAGAGGAACTCGCGGTTGGCGAGCGGGTGCTCCCAGGAGTCGCAGCGGATGATCGTCGGGCGCAGGTAGATGCCGCCCTGGAACTCGACCTTGCGCGGGCCGTCGCGGAACTTGGCGGTCACGTCCTCGGCGCCCGGGGTCTTGAGGTCGTTGTCGATGGCGCCGTCGATGTACTCGGCCATCTTCGGATTGGCGAAGCCGGACAGGCGGGCGTTCTCGTCATCGGACGGCAGCGGCGCGACCGGGCCAAGCTTCGCAGCGAGGGCCTCGGCGATCTCACGGCCATACTTGGGCACGAGCACGGCGCTGGCATTGATGCAGGAACGGCCGCCGTTGTCGCTGATCGAGCCGGCGATGAGGTCGATGTACTCGGGCCAGTTCTCGATCTTGTCCTCGCCAATGAGGATCTTGCTCCAGCCCGGGCCGTGCACCTGCACGCGCGGGTTGTTTTCGTACATCTTGGCGATGTTGACGTCGCCGAAGACCAGGTTGCGGCCGCAGAGCTTGACGACTTCACCACTGCCCTCGTGATCGGTCGGGTAGAAGCCGAAGGCCTCGGCGGGGGCGCCGGCGGCGATGAAGGCCTGGATGAGGCGGAAGGGCGTCCACGGCTCCTCGCGGCCGGGCTTGATGACCACCGGGATCTTCAGGGCGATCGACGGCAGCCAGAGCGAATTGACCGCCGGCGAGTTGCTGGGCATGACCAGGCCGAGGGCGTCGGTGGTCGGAAAGTAGGCCACCGGGCAGCCGGCCTGCTCGCCGAAGCCGCGGTCGATGACGCTCATGTCGAGGCCGCGCGACAGGCCGTTGAGGATGACGTGCATGTGCGTCATCGCGTAGTGGATCTTGGCCATGTTGCGCTTGACCATGATGTGCGGCAGGCCGCTGGTGCGCGACAGGGTGGCGATGTACTCCTGCGGGCTCTGGGTGTGACCCTTGTCGCCGAGCGGCAGGGTGCCATTGAGGAAGAGATCGCCGGCCTTGGCGGTGATGGCGATGAGTTCCTCGACCGTGAACTTTTTCAGCGCCTTGCGCGCCTCGGCGATGCGGGCCAGGTCCTTGCGCACGATGCCGGCATTGACCTGGCTGACCTCGGCGCAGACTTCGCCGGTCTTGTGGTCCTTGACCTGGACCTTGTCGAGCGACTCGTAGGGACGGCCTTTGCGCAGCGCGGGGAGGTGGGGAATGGCGGACATGGCGTGGGGGAAATGGGGGGACCGCAGCATTACGGGCGGCGGACAAGTGAGGCAACGAAAAACAGTCCGTCGAGGGCCGCTCTTTCAGGCGCCGCGGCGGCAATTCCGCTCAGGAACCACCGTAGAAACCGCCCAGCTTGCGGATGCGCGTCGGGTGACGCAGCTTGCGCAGGGCCTTGGCCTCGATCTGGCGGATGCGTTCGCGGGTGACCTGGAACTGGCGGCCGACCTCCTCCAGCGTGCGGCCGGCACCGTCGAGCAGGCCGAAGCGCTGCTCCAGCACCTCGCGCTCACGCGGGCTGAGGGTGTCGAGCACATCCTTGAGCTTGTCGCGCAGCAGGTTCTTGGCGGTGAGCTCCATCGGGTCGCGAGCCTCCTTGTCCTCGATGAAATCGCCGAACTCGGTGTCGCCCTCGACGTCGCCGACCTTGGTCTGCATGGACACCGGCTGCTGGGCCATGCGCAGCACGGCGTTGACGCGCTCGACCGGCAGATGGATCTCCTCGGCGATCTCGTCGGGCGTCGGATCGCGGCCGAGTTCCTGGACGAGCTGCTTGTGCACGCGCATGAGCTTGTTGATCGTCTCGATCATGTGCACCGGAATGCGGATGGTGCGCGCCTGATCGGCGATGCTGCGGGTGATCGCCTGGCGGATCCACCAGGTGGCGTAAGTGGAGAACTTGTAGCCGCGGCGGTACTCGAATTTCTCGACCGCGCGCATCAGGCCCATGTTGCCCTCCTGGATGAGATCGAGGAAGGACAGGCCGCGGTTGGTGTATTTTTTGGCGATGGAGATGACCAGACGCAGGTTCGCCTCGATCATCTCGGTCTTGGCGCGGGTCGAATCGGCGACGCAGCGGCGGATTTCCTCGGCGGTGGCGCCGAACTCATCCGGACTCTGCCAGGCCTGGATCTGGAACTGGCGCAGCGCCTCGGTGGTGACCGCCTGCTTGGGCCGCTGGCGGATCTCCTCGCTGAGGTGGTCGAGCTCGGTCTGGCGCTGGTGGATGAGGGCGATGAAGTCCTCATCGAGCTTCTGCTTGAAGAAAAACTTCGCGCAGATCTTGAAGAAAGCGACGCGCGCCGCCTCAAAATCGGCCGCCACCTGGGCCTGGCGTTTGCCGGGCGTGAGGCTCTGCTCATAGAGCTTGCCGCATTTGGCAAAACCTTCGCGCGCCTGAACGAGCAGGGCCGGCAGCTTGCGAAAGTAGTTCTCGCGCTCGGCGGCCTTGCGGTCGCTGACCAAACGGTCGAAGCGTTCAGCGCCCTCGGCGAGCGATTCCGCCAGCTTGAGGAACTGCGCACCGACAAAGCCGCTGTTCTGCAGGCATTGGCGCAGGCGCACGTCGGCGCCCTCAATGCGTTTGGAAATCTCGATCTCCTGATCGCGGGTCAGCAGCGCCACCTGGCCCATCTGGCGCAGATACATGCGCACGGGATCGTCCAGGCTGTCGCTCTTCGACGGCTCCTTGGCCGCCTCGCGGGCTTCCTCGGCCAGCGTGCGGGCGGCGAGATTGGCGGTGAGGGCACTGACCGGCGGGCCGACCGTCACTTCCTCGATGCGGATCTCCAGCGCCTGCAGGCGGGTGACGATCTCGTCCATCAGGCCGGGGGTGACAATGCCCTGCGGCAGCGCCTCGTTGACGTCGTCCCAGGTGAGGTGGTCCTGCTCCTTGGCCAGGCGCACCAGGTTGCGCAGGCGCGACTGCACCTCGGGCGACTGGATGTCGTCATAGACCACAACCGGAGCCGCGGGCGGGTAGCTGCTCTTCGGCGGACGGCCGCGCTTGCGCTTCACCGGTTTGCCATCGGGACCGAGCACCGGCGCGGCCGGCTGATCCTTGGGCGGATGGATGCGCGGACGGCCGCGGCCGCGTTTGACGGCTTCCGGCTGCTCGGGATGCACACGCGGACGGCCGCGCTTTTTGCCCGCATCGAGGGACTCCGCCGCCTGCGCTTCCTCGGCGACCGCCGGGACGGTCTTGGCCGGCTTGCGGGCGCTCGGGGAGGCGGATGCTTTTTGAGGGGAGGCGGCCATGGTTTGCCGTGAAATTCCAGGGGGATGGGAATGCGGCCCGAAGAACGGTCGGAATGTGAATATCTAGGCAGGAGAGGTCGGGTCAACATTTTCTTTGGCCGGGACGATTTTCCGGATTGCCTTCACCGGCGCGAATTTCTAGCCTTGCCGAGCTTCCCTTCCCGCCATGAAACCCAGCCTCCTCCTGCTCGCCGTCCTCTGCGGCGCCGCCCTGCCCGGTCTCGCCCAGCCCAAGCCCGTCCAACCCGGCGGCAAGCTGCCCGGTGCCCCGGCCATCCAACTGGTCCGCGTTGCCGACGACCTCGTCGACCCGGTCAACGTCGCCGTGCCGGATGACGGCAGCGGTCGCCTGTTCATTGTCGAGCGCCCCGGCGTCATCCAGGTCATCAAGGATGGCAAGCGCCTGCGCCGCCCCTTCCTCGACCTCAAGGACAAGACGATCTCGTCCTTCCTCGAACTCGGCATGTACAGCATGGCCTTCCATCCGAAGTTCAAGGACAACGGCAAGGTCTACATCGCCTACGCCGACCTCTGGTTCAACGGCGCGACGATGATCACGGAGTACACCGTCTCCAAGAGCAGCCCCGACCGCCTGGATCCCGACAGCGCGCGCGTGCTCATGCAGATCGACTTCCCGTACTGCAACCACCACGGCGGCCAGATCGCCTTCGGCCCGGACGGTTATCTGTACATCGGCGTCGGCGACGGCGGCTGGGAGGGCGATGTCATCAACGCCGGCCAGGACCTGCACACCTGGCTCGGCAAGATGCTGCGCATCGACGTCGATCAGGCGACGCCTGACCGCGGCTACGGCATCCCGAAGGACAATCCGTTCCTGACCCCGCTCCAGCAGATGACCCTGTTTGGCGTCAGCGAGGAGGCCTTCTCGAAGATCCATCCGAAGGCCAAGCCGGAGATCTGGGCGTACGGCCTGCGCAATCCCTGGACCTTCGGGTTCGACCGCAAAACCGGCGACCTGTACATCGCCGACATCGGCCAGAATCACTGGGAAGAAATCAACCTGCAGCCGGCCTCCAGCAAGGGCGGTGAAAACTACGGCTGGAAGTTCATGTGCGGCAGCCACCCCTTCCCGATGATCCTCAAGAAGAACCCCGATGGCAGCGAAACCGCCGCCGATCCGGAGAAATACCCCGAGGTCGGTGTGCTGCCGATCGCCGAATACAGCCACGTCGACCAGGGCATCTGCGTCATCCACCTCGGCGTCTACCGCGGCACGGAGTATCCCGAACTCGATGGCATCTACTTCTGCGCCGACTGGGGCAGCGGCAAGATCCGGGGCATGAAGCAGGTCAATGGCGCCTGGCAGATGCAGGAAATGCTCGATCTCGCCGACGGCATCCGCCCGACCGGCAGCGGCGTCGGTCCGGATGGCGCCATCTACCTGAGCCATGCCACCGCCAACTACGGCGGCCCGGTCGATCCCTACACCAGCGAGCGCGGCGCGGTCTGGAAGATTGTGCCCGCCAACAAGGTGCCGGCCGGCGCGGTCACCGCTCCGCTGGGTGCCAAGTAAGTGGATAGGTACGGGTG
>JAEYYS010000244.1 GCA_023428335.1 Verrucomicrobiota bacterium
GCTTTGCCCGCGGCGAGGTCGACAAGCTCTATCGGGTCCGCGTCCAGGGCCATCCCGCGACCGACGCCTGGGTCTGCGAGGCGCCGATCGGCGAGGCGCCCACCGCGCTGGGCTGTCGCGAGGTCGATGAAGAGGCCGGCCTGCCGGCGCGGACCGAGTTTCAGGTGGTGCGTCGCGACGCCGATGGCACGACCCTGCTCGAAGCGCGGCCGGTGACGGGTCGCACCAACCAGATCCGCATCCACCTCTGGCAGGCCGGCCTGCCGGTCTGCGGCGACCCCGCCTACCTTTCGAACGGCCGTTTGGGCGAGGTGCAAACCCTCGATCCGACGGCGCCACCGCTCTGCCTGCATGCCTGGCAGCTCGCCTTCACCCATCCGCTGAGCGGCGAGCGACTGTGCTTCACCGACGAACTGCCCGACTGGGCGGTCTGAGCGCCTGACCTGGCTCGCGCCGGACTTCAACGTTGCGCAGCTGAGACAGGTGAGGCAAAGCCGGAGGGGCCTTCGCAAGAATGCCCGTGGCGGGGCGTATTTTGCCCATGCCGCGCCTGCAGTCCGTGCTTTCCCTGCTGACTTGGTGTTTGGGTGGACTGCTTGCAGCCGCCGAGACACCGGTCAGTTTCGTCAACGACGTCATGCCCCAGCTGATGAAGGCGGGCTGCGCCGGCGGCAACTGTCACGCCAAGCCCGAGGGGCAGAACAACTTCAAGCTGTCGGTCTTCGGCTACGACCCGGCGCATGACTACCATGAAATCGTCCGCGACGTGCGTGGCCGGCGTCTTTTCCCGGCGGCGCCTGAGGAGAGCCTGCTGCTGAAGAAGGCGACCGGAGCCGTGCCGCACGAGGGCGGTGCCCGCATCAGCAAGGATAGCGAGGCCTGGAAGATCCTCATCGCCTGGATCCGCCAGGGCATGCCCTTCACTCAGGAGGGCGAGGCCCAACTCACCGGCGTCGAGGTGACCCCGCGTGAGGGCAGCTACAGCCGCGGAGCCCAGCAGCAGTTGCAGGTCCTCGCGCGTTATTCCGACGGCAGCACGCGCGATGTCACCCGCCTCTCCGATTACCTGTCGCAGGATCAGGAACTCGCCGAGGTCGACGAACACGGCCTGGTCAAGACCGGCAGCATCAGCGGCGAGGGCGTCATCGTTGCCCGCTACATGGGCCTGGTCGACGTCGCCCGCATCACCCTGCCCTCGGAGAAAAAACTGCCGGCTGAACGCTACGCGCAGTTGCCGGTGAACAACGAGATCGACCGACTCGTGCACGACCGGCACCAGAAACTCGGCATCCTGCCCTCCGGCACCTGCAGCGACGCCGAATTCCTGCGTCGCGCCTCGCTCGACCTCATCGGCAAGCTGCCGACCGCGGAATTGGCCAAGCGCTTCCTGGCCGACAGCCGTCCCGACAAGCGTGCGCGTCTGGTCGATGAGCTGCTCGACGATCCGAACTACGCCGACCACTGGGCGGTCAAGTGGGGCGACCTGATCCGACCGAATCCCTCGCGCGTCGGCGTCAAACCGGTGTACCTGCTCGACAACTGGCTGCGCGACAGCTTCCGCCAGAACAAGCCCTACAATCGCATGGTCGCCGAGTTGCTCACCGCCCAGGGCAGCAGCCATCAGCACGGGCCAGTGGCGGTGCTGCGCGACAAGCGCGACCCGGCCGACATGGGCGCCTTCGTCAGCCAGATCTTCCTCGGCGTGCGCCTCGACTGCGCCAAGTGCCACCATCACCCGAGCGAGAAGTGGACCCAGGAGGATTATTACCAGCTCGCCGCCTTCTTCGGTCAGATGAAGCGCCGCGGTCAGGCCATCTCGGCGCCGATTTCCGGCGAGGTGGAATACTGGTGGTACGGCGGCAGCGGCAGCGTCACCCATCCGGTGACCGAGGCGGTGATGACACCGAAACCGCCGGATGGTCCGGAGATGCCGTACGTTGCCGGCCAGGATCCGCGCGTGGGCCTGGCCGACTGGATGGGCGGCAGCGACAACCCCTTCTTTGCCAAGGCCCTGGTCAACCGCCTCTGGTCGGACTTCCTCGGCCGCGGCATCGTTGAACCGATCGACGACTTCCGCATTTCCAACCCGCCGACCAATCCGGAACTGCTCGACTGGCTGGCCCAGGACTTTGTCGCCCACGGTTACGACCTCAAGCATCTGATGCGCACCATCACCGCCTCGCGCACCTACCAGCTCAGCGTCGAGCCGAACGAGCACAACCTGACCGACACCCGCAACTTCGCCCGCGGCCACAAGCGCCGGCTGAGCGCCGAGGTGCTGCTCGACGCGGTCGCCGACCTCACCGGCGTGCGCGACAGCTTCCAGGGCCTGCCGCCGGAGACGCGCGCGGTGCAGACCTGGAACCACAAGCTGCCGAGCGAGTTCCTCGACGCCTTTGGCCGGCCCAACGCCAGCCAGGAATGCCCCTGCGAGCGCGAGCGCAAGTCGAGCGTCGTCCAGGCCCTGCACCTGATGAATTCCGACTCGCTGCAGAAGAAGCTGTCGAGCGACAAGGGCCGCATCGCGGCGCTGGTGAAGTCGGACCTGCCCGAGCCGAAGCTGGTCAGCGAGATCTATCTGGCCGCCTACAACCGCCTGCCTGAGGCGGTGGAACTGCAGGAAGC
>JAEYYS010000322.1 GCA_023428335.1 Verrucomicrobiota bacterium
ACGCGGCAACGCGGCAACGCGGCAACGCGGCAACGCGGCAACGCGGCAACGCGGCAACGCGGCAACGCGGCAACGCGGCAACGCGGCAACGCGGCAACGCGGCAAGCCCGCGGTCAGTAGCTGCGGGCAAAGACGACGCGGCGGGCGCTGGGGCGTCCGGTCAGAAAGCACTGACCTGCTTCGCCGTCACCCAGCGGGATGCAGCGGATGGTCACCTTCATCTCCTTGGCCAGCCGGTCTTCCTCCTCGTTGGAGCCGGCCCAGTGCATGAGCGCGAAACCGCCCGGGGCGCCTTCGGCAAAGAAGGCCTGGAATTCCTCGAGGCTGTTCAGCTTGTGCAGGTTGGCGTCGCGGAAGGCGGTGGCGCGGGCGAGCAGGCCATCCTGGATGTCCTGCAGACGCTCGACGACGGATTGCAGGAAGTCCTCCTTGGGCACAAACTCCTTGGCCTTGGGGCCCTGGTCGCGCCGGCAGACAGCAACGCTGCGGCTGCTGATGTCGCGCGGGCCGATCTCGAGGCGCAGGGGCACGCCCTTCTTGATCCACTCCCAGTTCTTGGTGCCGCCGGGCAGGTCGCGCTTGTCGACGTGCACGCGCAGGGGCTCGCCGTGGAAGGTCTGAGCGCGCAGGGTCTGGGCGAGAGCCTCGCAGGCGTCGATGACCTCCTGGCGGGTGTCGGGCTTGGGCGTGACCGGCAGGATGACGATTTGGCTGGGGGCAATTCGCGGCGGCAGGACGACGCCGTCGTCGTCGCCATGGGCCATGATGAGGGTGCCGATGAGGCGGGTGCTGACGCCCCAGCTGGTCGTGTGGGCGAACTGGCGGGTGTTATCGCGGCCGAGGAACTGGATGTTGGCGGCCTTGGCGAAGTTCTGACCGAGGTAATGGGAGGTGCCGGCCTGGATCGCCTTGCGGTCCTGGACCATGGCCTCGACGGTGAAGGTGTTGACGGCGCCGGGGAAGCGCTCGTTCTCGGTCTTCTCGCCGGGGATCACCGGGATGGCGAGGTGGTTGCGCAGAAAGTCGGCGTAGACCCGATGCATGAGGCGGGTCTCCTCAAGGGCTTCCTCGGCCGTCTCATGGGCGGTGTGGCCCTCCTGCCAGAGGAATTCGGCCGTGCGCAGGAACAGGCGCGGGCGCATCTCCCAGCGCATGACGTTGGCCCACTGGTTGATCAGCAGGGGCAAATCGCGGTAGCTCTCCACCCAGCGCGCAAAGGCGGCGCCGATGATGGTCTCCGAGGTCGGGCGAATGACAAAGGGCTCGGCGAGTTCGCCGGTGGGCACCATCTTGGTGCTGCCATCGGGCTGCTTCCGGGCTTCAAGACGGTGATGGGTGACGACCGCGCACTCGGTGGCAAAGCCCTCGGCATGTTCGGCCTCCTTCTCGAGGTAGCTGAGCGGGATGAGCAGCGGGAAGTACGCGTTGACGTGGCCGGTCTCCTTGAACTTGACGTCGAGCTGGCGCTGGATGTTCTCCCACAGACCGTAGCCCCAGGGTTTGATGACCATGCAGCCGCGCACCTCGGAATTTTCGGCGAGGTCGGCGGCGCGCACGACTTGTTGATACCACTCGGGAAAATCCTGCTCGCGGGTCGGGGTGATGGCGGTCTGGCTCATGAAGAGGGGATTGTCACTCTAAGCCGGCTTTGCCGACTGGCAAGGCTGGCCTGCGGCCACCCGTCAGCAGAAGGAAGATCGAATATCCAACAAGGAATGTCCAACGCCCAAGGCGGAGCCCTTCCGCGGCACGCTCCATGCCCGTCAAACCACCCGCGCGCACAGATCGAGGAACTGGCGCGCCGCCCGTTCCCAGCTGAACTCCGCCTCCACCCAGGCGCGCGCCGTCTGCGCCAGGGCCGTGCGCCGCGCCGGATCCTGCAGCAGGGCGATGACCGCGGCGGCGAAGGCCTCGGGGGTGTCGGCCAGCAGGGCGTGCACGCCGTCGACCACCGGCAGGCCCTCGACGCCGACCTGCGTCGACACCACCGGCAGACCGGCGGCCATGCCTTCAAACACCTTGATGCGCGTGCCGCCCCCAACCCGCAGCGGCAGGATCATGAGCGTCGACCGCGCCAGATACGGGCGGACGTCGTCGACCGTGCCGGTGACCTCGACAAGTGGGTCGCGGGCCGCGAGCTCGCGCAGGGCCGGCACCGGATTGCGGCCCAGCAGCATGAGCCGGGTGTCCGGCACGGCCTGGCGGATGCGCGGCAGACTGTGCTCGGCGAAGTGCCGGATCGCCTCGACATTGGCCTGCCAGTCCATCGAACCGAGGAAAACCAAGGTCGGCGGAGCCTCCGCGGCTGGCGACACCGGCTGAAAGTAATCGCAATCGACGCCGGTCGGCACCCAGCCGAGCACGTTGCTCATGCCGCGGTCCTGGCGGAAGGCGCGTTCCTCCTCCTCGGACACGGCGATCTGACCGGCGGCACGGCGGGCGACCTCGTCCTCGAACACGCGGGTCAAATCGCGCTCGCGGGCACAGACAAATCGCCGCAGCGGATCGCGCGCGGTCTGCACGTGGCGCTCCCAGATGAGCGACTCCAGATTGTGCTGGAACACCACGACCGGCGGCCTCGCCGGCAGCTCGAGGCCATCGAAGTGGATGAAGGACATCAGGTAGTCAGCCACCGCCACCTCGCCGGGCGGCGACTCCCGCAGGCATTTTTCCAGAAGGCGCCGCGCCTCGGGATTGGCGTATTTGGCGCAGGAAAAGGGCCGGCGCCCGAAGACCGAGTTGACCAGCGCGCGCGCGTAAAAGGCGGGTGAGCCACTGCGGACAAGATCGTGCGGCCAAGGGATCAACTCGTCGCAGTACTCGGCGGCGCGTTCGACCGCCTCGGGGCTATCGGTCGGGGTCAGCGGGCAGAGGTAGCGGATGCGGCAGTGGCGCTTCAGCCGTCGCAGCATGTGGTAGGTGCGCAGGCGGTCGCCGCCAATGAGCGGGTGCAGCAGGCGCACGTTGACCCAGAGCAGCGAGGTGGGCCAGGCGCGGTCGGGTGGGGCGGGCTCCATCACAGGCCGGGCGGACGTTCGCTGGCTTTGCGCGCCGGCTTGCCTTCGGGCGCCGCGCTCGGATCATAGACCGCGCCGCCCTCGACACGGGTTTCACCGCCCGCCTCCTGGATAAGGCGCGGGCGGTTGCCGGGTTCGTCACGGTAGTAGGTGCGGCTCTTCAGACTGCCGTCGGGTCGGACGACGCAGTGGGCATAGACATTCGGCTGGGCGAGGAAGAGAACCTGCAGGTGGTTGAGCGTATCGATGGTGATCTGCGGGTCATGGGCCATGCTCACCGGACCGAGACGGTAGGTCTGCAGGCGCACGCCGGATTTTTCGTCGGTCAGGCGGAAGTACAAAGCCGTGCTGCCAACATCGATGAAGAGCAGGATGCCGTAGCGACGCGCGCTGCCGGCGCCGCGGAAGCCCTCGGGCACGCCAAAACTCTGTTCCCACATCGGCTTGGTGTCGGTGATGTTGAAACGCACGCGGTTGCTGCCATAAAACTGCCCGTCCGGGGCGTGGCGGACGCGCGCCATCAAGCCGTAGTTGCCCAATTCCGAGGGCGCGTAGGCGTCGGTCACGACGATCTTGCGCTGGATGGTGCCGCCCGGCGGGATCTGCACCATGTCCGAGGCGTCGACGTCGAGCGGGGCAAGCTCATGGCCGCCGTTGTCGGTCATTTGGAAGCTCAGCCAGGAAGCGCGCCCGGGGCCGCCGAGCACGACCTCGGCGCCGCTGCGGTTGGTCAGGGTGACCGTGGCAGGAATGGCTTCGAGGGCGAGGAAGTTGGTGCGCGGCAGCGACAGGCTGACCGCGAACTGGGCGCGCGCGGCACCGGTCAGGCAAAGCAGGAGGAGGAGGAAACGCATGGCAGGAAGGGGTTCAAGGCTGGGTCGATCCGCCCGTGGGCGGCTGGCTGCTGGCGGTGCGGAAGCCGCGCGCCAGGGTGATTTCACCGGCGGATTCGGCAAAGGTACGGGTGGTCAGCAAGTCCTTGCCGCTCTTGAGGGCAAAATGGCCGCCGCGCACCACCGGCACGCGCAGGTCGGGGTAGTCGGGATGCACGGGCCAGGCCTCGCCGGCGTGTTCGGAGGCGGTCCATTCCGAGACGTTGCCGGCCATGTCACAGACGCCGTACGGACTGACGTCCTGGGTCTTGCGATCCACCGGCGCCCACAGCACAAAGCCGTCGATCTGACCGCCCTTGCCGTTCGAATCGTAGTCATCACCGAGGTTGGCCGCGCCCTTCTGCAGGCGGTCGCCCCAAGGCAGGCGACGGCCATCCTCACCCCGCGCCGCCTTCTCCCACTCGTCTTCCGTGGGCAGGCGCTGGCCGCGCCAGGCGGCATAAGCATGGGCATCCCACCAGTCGACCTGGGTCACCGGCGTGTTAAGGCTGATCGGCTGACCGTTGTAGGTCGCGCCGGCTCGGGCGGCAGCGAGCAGTTCCGTCCACTTGGTCGGTGCATGGCCGGTCTTGGTCTTCGGCTGGTCCGGATGATCGTAGGCGGTGCTGCTGCCGATGGCTTCAAGAAACTCGGCATACTGGCCGAGGGTCACCTCGTGCTTGCTGATCCAGAAGGCGGGCAGTTGCCGGCGTTCGCCGTTTTGGTACACGAAGCGACCGGCCGGAATGGCGATCATTTCCGGTGCCAGCGCCGTGTTTTTGGCGACGCCGGTACGCCCGGCCTCGGAACCCAGAACATAGACGAGCACCACGGCCAGGGCGACCAAACCCCAGCCCCACCAAGGCAGGCGGCGACCGGCGCCCGACTTGTTTTCCTCCGCCTCGATGCGGCGCATGATGCTGCGTTCGCGCATCGCCTCGCGCACCTCATCGAGCTCCTCCAGCAGGCCGGCCCAGTCGTGCCGTCCCGCCAACAGACCGCTGACCAGACCGCGCGCCTTGCCCTCGGCCGCCAGTGGCACCATCAGCTCCAACAACGCGCGCACTTCCTCACGCGAATCGCGAACGCGGCCCTCGCCGGGACGGAACAGGTTGACGATGCTGGCCTGGTTTTCGCCATCGACAAAGATGTCGCGCGCCGCCAGGCGGCGGTGATAGCCGCAGCGTTCCACCCCGTATTGCATGGCCTCAGCGACGCCGTACAGCAGCTCGGCGACCTTGCGCTCGGTGAAGGTTTCGCCGGCGGCGAGCAACTCTTCCAAGCTGCGCCCGCGCGGCATTTCGCGGGTGTAAAACACCAGGTCGTTGACCCGCCCCGCCTCATAGAGCGGCGCGATGCGCGGATGCGAAATCGACGCCTTCAATCGCTCGCGCGCCTTGAAGGCTTCCAGTGACTCGGGCTGGCCAACCAACTCCGGTCGCAGCAGCACGAGGGCCACCGGTCGCTGCACGGCGACCTGCAGGGCGCGATAGGTTTCCGACTCCGGTTCGACGGTCAGTCGCTCAAGGATCTGGTACTGGCCGATGAGTGCGCCCGGCGTCAGGGTCGGCGGTGGCAGGCCGGACACTGGAGCCGGCGCGGCCAGGGCGGCACGCGCCTTCTGCACCAGCTTTTCGGTCGTGTAGGGCGGATCGGCGAGCACCGGCCAGCCGCCCACCTGCTCCTCAAAACCGGTCAGGTCGTAGCGGGTGGTGAAGAGCACGCGCAGGCCGGGGAATTTGGCGAACGCACGATCGCGCAAGGCAAAGCCGGTGCTGTGGGCATCAATGATCGCCTCGGTGATCAGCAGGTCGAGATGATCGGCGCTGTCGAGCCAGGCATAGGCTTCGGCGAGGTTGGGCACGGACTTGACCGTCCAGCCGGGATGGGCCTTGAGGGCCTCCGTGCGGGGGCCGCGGGTGGCGGCGTTGGAATCGAGAAATAGCAGGGTCATCGGTTCAGGGGCGGCCGCCGTCAGCGGGCCACCGGGGGCAGCAACGGATGCGCGGCGCCCGCCTCAGGCCGGGACGTCGGCAAGCCGAAGTCGAGGAGGTCGCGCGGCTCGGCGGCGACATCCTGGAGTTTGTTTTGATAGTAGAGACGCACGACGTAGCCGTGGTAGGCGCGCCGGCCGTGGGCGGCGACCTCCCCAGGCGTCAGGGTCGGCAGAAAATAGGTCACGTCGAGGGGCTCCTCGCCGATGCCGCTCCAGTCCACCGGCAGCGCGGTCCATGCCGAGGACGGTTCGTCGGCAATGGTCTGGGCGACCTGTTGGCCGTTGACGCGATCGAAGAAGTACACGTCGATGTCCACCTGCGCCGGGTCCACGGGCGTGTTGCCCTGGCGCAGGATGGGGATGCGCAGCACGACTTTTTCGCCGTTGGCCGCGCCGTCATCGCGCTGCGCCCGGCAAGCGCCGAGGGCCAGCAGCTGACCGCCTTCGGGAGTGGGCTGCCCCGCGGCCGGCGCATTCAGCCGGCGCTGGGCGAGGTCGCGAAACCCGCCTGCCCGGTTCGGATCCTGGGCGCTGAGCTGGCGCCAGAGACCGGCGGCCTTGTCGTTCAAGCCCATCTGCTCGTAGCACAGGGCCATCTCGGTCAGCACCTCGGGTTGGGCGGGAAAGCGCAGGTCGGCCCGGCGCAGCACCTCAAGCGCCCCCTGCATGTCGCCCAGCCCGCGCACCTGCTTGGCCCTGG
>JAEYYS010000386.1 GCA_023428335.1 Verrucomicrobiota bacterium
GAAGAGCGGCGGCGCAGGAGCGCAGGAGCGTGGGAGGGACGGACATGGCGGTACAGGACGGGGGTGGGCTTCCGCTTCTATCGCACAGCGAAACGCCGCCCCGCGCAACCGCAAAGTCGCGCTCAGCGCCGGCGCTCGTACCGGCGAAACTCCAGCCCCTCGGCCTGGCCGAGGACTTCCTTCAGCTCAAACAGGGCCTCGTAAGGCGGAAAAAAGGCGTCGCCCTCGTGCTCGCCCGCCACCAGGGTCAGATACAACTCGTCGCACTGCGGCAGCAGTTCGGCATAGACCTGGGCGCCGCCAATGACAAAGAGTCGCTCCGCCCCCGGGCAGGCAGCGTCGAGTTCGGCGAGGTCGCGCAGCACGGTGATGCCGTCGCGCGGCTCCATCGTGCGACTGAGCACCAGGTTGTGGCGACCCGGCAGCGGCCGGCCGATCGATTCAAAGGTCGTGCGCCCCATGAGCACCGGGTGACCGAGGGTGGTGCGCTTGAAGAACTTCAGGTCCTCCGGGTGATGCCAGGGCAGCGCGCCCTGATGGCCGATGACCCGGCGGGCATCGGTGGCGACAATGGCGGCGAGGCGGATGCTCATGGTTCCTTCACCCAGGGCAGGCGCACGCGCGCGTGGTAGATCGCCGACTTGCCTTCATGGCTGGAGTAGTAGCTGACATGCAGCTGGCCCTCGTGCCAGACGAGGCCGGGATAGCTGCAGTCGCCACCGCTGGGCAGTTCCAGCAGGGGTTCCAAACCGGTCTTGGTCATCTTGTAGAGCACCATGTGCGGCCCCGGCGTCTGGCCAAAGCCGCGCGAGCCGGCAACGAGCGAGCCATCGGGCAGCTCAATGAAATTGGGGCCGCCAAGCGGCACCGACAGCGCCGTCCAGGTCCACTGGCGATAGGGCGCCTGGGCAACGCCGATCGCGCCCTTGCGGTCGCCGGCCTCGCGGCGCACGAGCGCCACCGCCGAGCCGTCCTTGAGGAAGCGCAGGGTCGTTTCATTGGGCTGGCCGGGCACCTGCAGGATCGAGGAGAGCTGCCAGACGCGACCGTCGGCGCTGCTGTAGGTTTTCAGCGACCACTCATCCTCGAACTTCGGTCCACCGGTGGTCGGATAACCGTTGTAAGCGGCGCCGTAGAATTTGCTATCGGCCGGATTCACCGTCACCCGCCAGAGCCAGTCGCCCTCGGCGAGCAGCTTCTGCGGCGGAGTCCAAACCTTGCCGTCGATCGAGGTCGCATAGCGCGGCCGCCGGCCCTTGAGCTGGGTGCCCTCGTAGATCGAGCCGCCGCAGAGCAGGTAGAGCTGCTTGCCATCGGGCGTGACCTGGAACTTCGGATCGCGCAGATCGACCCCGGCCTCGGCAATCGTGGCGTAGTCAACCCAGTTGTCACCGGTCGACGAAATCAGCACGCGGATGACGCCGTCGCCGCCGACATGGCCATTGCCCTCGCGGAAGCAGCAGAGGAAAAGGTTCTTGAAGCGGACGAGGTCGGTGAAGGCGTTGTGCGGCGCCTTGTCCCAGATCTTCTGGACCGAGACGATCTCGGCCTGCTGGGCCGGCAGCGCCAGCGCGGTCAGCAGCGCCAGGGCGAGGGTCAGGAATGCAGGTTTCATGGTGACAGTCATACGCGCCTCGCCGTGCGACTCCAGCGCCATCTTGCGTGGAGGCCGACTCGGGCGCAGCGGCTCAGGGGGGCGGTGGCTCGGTGGCGCCGCGCGCGGCCTTCTCCCACTCACGGCGGTAGTGATCGAGCCGTTCCTTGATGCGGCCCTCCAGGCCGTTCGTGGTCGGTTCGTAATAGACGCGGCCGCCCTCCAGGCAGCGCTGCGGCACAAAGCCACCCTCAAAATCATGCGGGTACAGGTAGCCCTCGCCATGGCCGAACTGCTTGGCCCCGGCGTAGTGGGCATCGCGCAGGTGCTTCGGCACCGGCAGGGTGCGCGCGCCGCGCACGTCCTCGAGCGCGGCGTTGATGGCCGCATAGGCGCGGTTGCTCTTCGGCGCGGTGGCGACGTAGATGACCGCGTGCGAGAGCAGGATGCGCGCCTCGGGCATGCCGATCGCCTCGACCGCCTGCTGGGCCGCCACGGCGACGCGCAAAGCGTTGCTGTCGGCGAGACCGACATCCTCGCTGGCGGCAATGACGATGCGCCGGGCGATGAAGCGGATGTCCTCGCCGGCATGCAGCATCTTGGCCAGCCAGTACACCGCGGCATCGGGATCGGAGGCGCGCATCGACTTGATGAAGGCGCTGGCGGTGTCGTAATGGGCGTCGCCATCGCCGTCATACACGACGGTCTTCTGCTGGACCGACTGCTCGGCGGCGGCGAGATCGACGATGACCCGGCCCTCGGCGTCGGGCGGGGTCGACAGCACGGCAAGTTCCAGGGCGTTGAGGCACTTGCGGGCGTCGCCATCGGCGATGGTGGCGAGGTGGCGCGCCGCCTCGGGGGTCAGCTCGGCCTGCTGGGTGCCTAGGCCGCGTTCGCGGTCCGCGAGGGCGCGCGCCATGAGCGACTCGAGATCGGCGATGCCCAGCGGTTCAAGGGTGAAGACCTGGGAGCGACTGACCAGCGGGCTGTTGACGTAGAAGAACGGGTTGTGGGTGGTGGCGCCGATGAAGCGCAGGGTGCCGCGCTCCAGGTGGGGCAGCAGCACGTCCTGCTGGGCCTTGTTGAAGCGGTGGATCTCGTCGACAAACAGGATCGTGGCCTGGCCGCTGAGGCGCTTCAGGCGCTGGGCGGCCTCGGCCTCGCGGCGGATGTCGGCAACGCTGCTCTCGACGCCACTGAGCGTGACAAAACGCGCCTTGGTTTCCAGGCTGATGATGTGCGCCAGGGTCGTCTTACCGACACCGGGCGGGCCATAGAGGATGATCGAGGAAAAGCGGTCCGACTGCACGGCGCGGCGCAGCAGCTTGCCCTCGCCGAGGATGTGGCCTTGGCCGGCGTACTCGGCCAGGCTGCGCGGACGCATGCGCGCGGCCAGCGGCGCGTCCGGCGCGGCGTCGATCGCCGCGGCGCCGGCATCCGGGGAGGCAAAAAGGTCGTCGCTCACGGCGCTTCCATCGTCGCGGTCGCGGGGTTTTGCAAACGCGCGACGTTCAGCCCGGCCCGCGGTTCGTGGCGGCAGCGTTCGGCAGCGGCACGTAGCCCTCGGGAATGCGGCGTTCGGCCGGCACGTCGAGCTTCTTTTCCAGATCCTTGAGGGTGTTGATCAGGGTCGGCGGCCGCTGCTTCTGGTCGTAGGCGGCGCGCAGCAGGTCATAGCCGCGCTGCCAGTGGGCCGGGTCGGCCGTCTGGGCGAACTGGTAGCCGGCAAAGCGGCGGAAGCGGGCGTTGCCGGTCAGTTCGGCCATCTTCAGGTAACACTCGGCCGCGCGCGCCGGTTCGTAGGTGCGGTGCTCGTAGAGTTCGGCCAAGGCGTTCCACAGCCGGGGTTCCTCGGGCAGCACGCGCAGGCCCTCGAGCAGGATGTCGTGGCCACGGCGGATGTGCTCGTGAAAGAGCTTGCCGCGCACTGCCGGATTGAGCGATTCGTCATGGAGGTAGTGCGAGGCGGCGTTGTAGGCCATGTGCCAGGCGGCCTCATCCCAGTAGTGCTCGTAGCGCGGCTGCAGGCGGGTGGTGATCTGGAACAGGCTGTCAACCGCGGCCCAGTTGACGTTTTCCCAGGCATGGTAGGCGCGCAGGTAGGTAAAGCTGGCGACCAGCGAACGCAGGCCGCCAAGCGAGGCGGCGAAGCTCATTTGACCGAGCTGGTCGCGCAGGCCGAAGTCGGGCATCGGCGTGAGCAGGCGGGCCTCGCGCAGGGTGGCGGTGGCGGCCTGCTCAACCGGCAGCTTGACCAGGCCGAGCAGCAGCAGGACGGAGAGGGCCTGGAGGCGGCGCTTCATCAGAGCTCCTTTTCGACGAACAGCAGGTGCGAGACCACCGCGTAACCGGTGAGGTAGAGCAAGGCGGTGCCGCTCATCGCCAGCGCCGCGCTGGCGCCGATCGACTCGCCGTTGATGACGTTGTCGACCACGTCAAAGACGCCGAGGTCGGGCGTGACGATGGCGAGCAGGGCGGACAGCAGTTTCTTGACCGGCTCGGCCAGGGTGCCCCCCTGCAGGAAGTACTCGCGGATCAGGCCCTGGCCGTGGCCGATGATGACGATGCAGAAGGTGACCACGACCGTGAACAGCGTGCTGCTGGCGAAGCAGGAAATCATCAGGGCGAGCGCGGCGACCACGGCCGCCTTCCAGAACACCGCCAGCACGCCGAGATGCAGGCTCCAGGTCAGGCCGTGCTTGCTAACGATGGCTTCAAGCTGGGCCACCGCCTCCGGCGTCTTCGCCTCGAGCGCCTGAATGATCTGGGCGAGCAGCAGTTTTTCGCGCAGCCAGAGCACGGCGCTGAAGGCCAGGTCCATGAGCAGCAGGCCGGCGCCGATGAGCAGCAGCACGCCGAGCAGCTTGCCGAGCAGGTACTCATGGCGCGGCACCGGCTTGGAGAGAATCGTGTAGAGCGTGCGATCCTCGAGGTCGCGCGGCAGCAGCAGGGCAGTGGCGACGATGGCGATGACCAGGCTGAAGACCTGCAGCGCGCCGAAGGAGACGTCCTTCAGCAGCTTCAACTGCTGCTCGGGGTTGAGCACCGGAAAGGCGAAGCCGGCGGCGACGACGAGCACGCTGAAGGCGAGCAGGAAGAACAGGATCTTCATGCGCAGCAGCTGGGTCACGGTGGCGGTGGCCAGGGTCCAGATGCGGGCGGGCGAAAAGGCGCGGTAGGGCGTCATGACTTATCCTCCGTGGCTTCCAGGAAGAGTCGCTCCAGGGTGGTGCGCGGCTGGCCGCTGCGAACGACGGCAGCACGGCCGTCGCGCTCGACCAGGCCGCGAATCTCGGCCAGCAGCTCGGGCGAGGCATCGCGCAGGACGAGTTCGGTCTGGTTCTCGACGGCGATCAGTTCATCGACCCGGCCCTCGCGCATCATGCGCCCGTGCGCCATGATGCCGACCCGGTCGCAGACCTCCTGCATCTGCTCGAGCAGGTGGCTGGTCACCAGGACGGTGAGCCCCTGCTCGCGAAAGCCAAGAATGAGGTCGCGGATCTTGCGTGAGCCGGCCGGATCGACGCCGGCCGTCGGTTCGTCGAGCACCACCAGGCGCGGCCGGTGCAGCAGCGCCTGGGCCAGACCGAGGCGCTGGAGCATGCCCTTCGAGTAACCGGCCACCCGGCGGTCGGCGGCGTCCTCGAGGCCGGTGAGCGACAGCATCTCGCGGGCGCGATCGCGCAGCTCGGCGCCGGCCAGGCCGCAGAGGCGACCGTAAAACAGCAGGGTCTCCAGGCCGTTGAGATGCTTGTAGAAGTAGGGATTCTCGGGCAGGAAGCCGACCGCCTGGCGACTCGCCACCTCGGTGCTGGAGCGACCAAAGATCGCCGTGCGACCGCGGGTCGGTGCCAGCAGGCCGAGCACCGTTTTCATCGTCGTCGACTTGCCGCAGCCGTTCGGACCGATGAGGCCGTACACCTCCCCTTCCCGGACGGTCAGGGAGAGGTCGCGCACGGCCACAAAGGCGCGCTTGCCGAGCCCGGCCTTGAAGACCTTGGTCAGGTTCTCGACGGAGACAGCCGGTGTCTGGGCGGGGGAATCGGACATGCCTGGGAAACGGGGATGGCAGGCGCCCGCAAGCGCCTGCCTCGGGGCAACGGGCTCAGCCCTGGGACTTGAGGTCCTGGTACATCTGGTAGCCCTGCTCGGGGGTCAGGCCCTCGTGCACCACGCCGCGCACGGCGCGCATCATCGCCACCGGGGCGTCGCTCTGGAAGATGTTGCGGCCCATGTCCACGCCGCTGGCGCCCTGCTGGATGGCGTTGTAGCTCATCTTCAGCGCGTCGAGTTCCGGCAGCTTCTTGCCACCGGCAATGACGATCGGCACCGGGCAGCAGGAGGTGATGGTGTCGAAGCCTTCTTCCGTGTAGTAGCACTTCACGACGTTGGCGCCGAGTTCCGCCATGATGCGGGTCGCCAGGCGGAAGTACTGGGCGTTGCGCGCCATTGCGCGGCCGACGGCCACGACACCCATGACGCCGATGCCGTAGCGGCTGGCGGCGTCGACGAGGTCGGTGAGGTTCTTCAGGCTCTGGCGCTCGTAGGCGCTGCCGACAAAGACCTGCACGGCCAGCACGCTGGCGTTGAGGCGGATCGCCTCCTCGATGTTGAGGGCGGTGCTCTCGTTGGACAGCGGCTCAAAGCCCGGGCGACCGAACTTCACCTTTTTGCCGTCAAGATCGCCTTCCCATTCTTCCATCGGGCTGACCATCGAGGTGCCGCCCGAGGCGCGCAGGGCGATGGCCTTCTGGGTGGAGGCGGGGATGATGCTGCGCTGGATGCCGCGGGTGAGCATGAGGCAGTCGGCGTAGGGTTCGAGCGGCAGGATGGTCTGGTCGACGCGCTCCAGGCCGGTGGTCGGGCCCTGGAAGTAGCCGTGGTCGAAGGCGAGCATGACGGTGCGACCGTCCTTGGGGTTGAAGACCTTGCTGAGGCGGTTCTTCAGGCCCCAGTCGTACTGGTGGCTGCCCTTGAGGAAGAAGCCGGGGGCCTCCTGGGGGACGTGGGTGAAGAATTCCTTTTCCTTCTTGTCGGCTGCGCTGGTCTGGATGTCGGCCATGGTCGTGTGGGTGGGTGGACCCGCATTTTGGACCGCATCGCCCCGCGCGCAAGTCGCGCTTTGGTGGGCGGAGCGACTCCGCATGGGAATGCATCTGGCTGAAGTTCAATGCCGGGAAAACACACCTGCCAAATCCCCCTCAAGAAAACTTCACAGCCCACTCAGTCGAAGCTCAAGTCACCGCATCCACCCGCAATCGCCGGATCGCATACAGTGGCGACTCACTCTCCGTCACCCGCCGCGCCCCCGATCGTCGCTTCGGCCCAAACTGCCCCCGATTCGCCGCAAACGCCGCCTCCACAAACTCCCGGCTGCCCAAGACCAGCCCATCACTGAAATACCTCACCCGCAACCGCACCAACTCCGACGTCGACAGCCTGCCTTTCTCGCGAAGGACCGCCCTTGCCTCCTCGGCGGTGACGCCGCGCTCCACGACGTTCAGGTTCTGTGCGTCCTTGATCTCCACCCCGCTGGAGAACAGCAGGCAGCGGTAGGCTTCCGCTCCGCCCGCACTCTCCCAGCCATCCACCGGCCTACCTGTCACCTTCGCCAGCCCTCGCCGCGCCCGCTGGCTGCCGCCCATCGCCTCGCCGTAGCCACTCCAGCGGTAGTCCTTCGGATCCTCCACCAACCCCGCGCGCACCGGGTTCAGATCGATGTAGGCCGCCATCGTCTGCAGCGGCTCCCCCTTGCCCTCGACCAGCACGCTCTTGAACCGGTCCATCC
>JAEYYS010000436.1 GCA_023428335.1 Verrucomicrobiota bacterium
GGGGAAGGGGAGGTGCTGCCGGTGGAACTGATCGTGACCGACGGACTCTCCCACCACGGCATCGAAATCATGCTGGCGGGTGCCGCCGGCGGGCAGTGGCTGGATTCGGCCGGTCGCGGCGAGGGGGTCTCGTTCGATCTGCGCCTGCCACCGGAGGGCGAGCCGCTGCAGTTGTTTTTGCGCAGTGCCCATCCGCTGGGTTTGTTTCAGGCCCGCCGCGAGTTGCAGGTGCTTTTGCAGCAGCCACGCGCGCCCGTGCCTTCCGGCAGCCTGCCCCTGCCTCCACCCGAGCCTGGTGCCGATGCTGCGACTGCCGCTGGTGGGGCGGTCGGCGGCACCGAGGGCGACGACTTTGCCGGGGTGCGCGAGTGGCGGCCGGGCGACTCGTTGCGCCGGGTCGACTGGCGCGCGCTGGCGCGTGGGCGGCCGCTGCTGGTGAAAACCTGGTCGGGGGGCGGCGGGCAGCGCCATTTCGACTGGCAATCGCTGCCGCTGCCGGAGGCGGAACGCCCCGGGCAACTCGTCCGCTGGATCGAGGAGGCGGAGCGCCTCGGCCTGACTTGGCGCCTTTCGCTGCCGGGTCGCGAAGTGCCCGCCGGCGCCGGACCCGCGCACGCCGAGCGCGGTCTGGCGGCGCTCGCCGAACTGCATCCGGCAGGCGCCGACGTGCAGGCCGGTCGCCGGCGCGTCAAACCTCCGCCCAGTGCCGAACACGCGCGGCGGGTGGCGACGGCGCCGCTCGTCCTGCTCGGTGCCGCGGTTCTGCTGGCGGCTCTGGTGCTGCTGGATTTTGTTGCCCCGGTCAGTGTCCTGCTGCTGGCGGTCTGCCTGGTTTGGCGACTCCTGCTCGCGCGCGGCGAGGCGCCGCCGGCGCGCTACAGCATGGGCTTTGGTGCGACACCGCGGCGCTGGCTGCCGGTCGTGCGTTTTTGGCCGCTGGTGGTTCTCGTCGGTGGGGTCGCCCTGGTGCACCTGACGACCGATGGCGCCTGGGGCATGGAGGCGGGTGTTGCCGTGCTGCTGGTACTGCTTGGCGCCAAGCTGCTGGAGTCACGCACGCCGCATGATTTCCAGATCATCGCCATGATTGGCTGGTTTCTGTGCCTGTGCGGCTTGCTGACCGACCAGGGCATCGGCCGCACGCTGGGCATGCTGACGATCTATGCGGCGGTGGCGGTCGGCATGATCTGGATGCGTCGCGGGGCATCTGGGTTGGGCGGCTCGCTGCGCCTGGGCGCGCGCCTGCTGGCCCAGGCGGCGCTGCCGTCGCTGCTGCTGTTCCTGGTTTTCCCACGCATGAGTCTCGACACGCTGGCGCGCATGGGCACCGGCCAGCTCAGTCAGACCGGCGTGCCGGTCTCGCTGGAACCCGGCCGCGTCTCGCAGGTGGCGAAGAGCGGCGAGACGGCCTTTCGCGTGCGCTTCCCCGATGCCGCACCGCCCGTTCGCCAGCAGTTGTACTGGCGTTGTGTCGTGCTCTGGGAATGCAACGGTCTGAGCTGGCGGCGCGGTCCGATGTTCTCCTACACCGAGCACCGGCGTGACCGGCAGCCGGGCGACATCCGCCAGTCGGTGACGCTGGAGCCGCATGGCCAGCTTTGGCTGCCGGCGCTGGATCAGCCGGTCTGGGCGCGCGACGGGGGTGAAACACCGGGGCTCTATGCCGACCGCACTCTCGGCGCCAGCGAACCGGTGCGCAGTGCCCGCCGATTTGAGGTGGTTTCACGGCCGCAGATCAAGGCCGAACCACTGCCGGTGTCGCGCCGGCAAGCGGCCCTGCAGTTGCCGTCGCGCCTGCCGGACTCGCTGCGCGAGCTGGCTGAGGGCTGGCGGCGCGAGGCGGCCGGGCCGGAGGCGATCGTACAGGCGGCGTTGCAGTATTTCGCGACCGAGGGCTTTCAATACACCCTGGAGCCCGGCACCTACCTCGGGCCGACGGCGCTCGAAGACTTCCTGCTGCGCCGGCGCACCGGCTTTTGCGAGCACTTCAGCGCCGCGTTCGCCACTCTGATGCGTTTGGCCGGTGTGCCGTCGCGCGTCGTCATGGGCTACCTTGGTGGCGAGTACTCGGAACGCGGTGGGTACATGATTGTACGGCAGTCGGACGCCCATGCCTGGACCGAGGTCTGGCTGGAGGGCGCCGGCTGGACGCGGGTGGATCCGACGGTTTCGGCGGCGCCGGCACGCGGCGACCTTGACTTGGAGAGTTATCTACTCGGCGATGTGGAGGCGCTGGAGCGCTTTCGCAGCAGTTACTGGGGGCGCGGCCTGCAGCAGTTCCGGCTGTTTTGGGACCATCTCAACTTCCAGTGGTACAACACCGTCGTCAGCTTTGACGAGGAGGCGCAGTTCGAGTGGCTGAGCTGGCTCGGTCTGAGCGGCCTGCCGCGGCGAGAACTGCTGCTCGGTCTCAGCCTCGGCGGTCTTGTCATGGCGCTGCTGGGGTTGCACTTCTGGCTGCGTCGCCCCGGTCGTGATCCGGACCCATGGGCATGCGCCTGGCGCGAACTCTGCAGCCGGCTTGAGCGCCAGGGGCTGCCACCCCGAAGGGCCGGCGAGGGGCCGCTGGCCTACGCCGGGCGCGCCGCACCCGGCCAGCCGCAGATTTTGGCGCTGGCACGCCGTTATGCCGAGGGGCGTTACGGACCGGCACCGGCGGATGTCAGGTCCTTCCGCCGCGAGGTGCGCGCGCTGACCCGGACTGACACTCGCGGCTCGACAAAGGCCACCGGCAATGGTGAGATGGCGTCATGAACGCCGAGTCCCCGCGCCTGCTGCCCGTGTTCCTGTTCACCGGCTCCTACATGGCGGCCGCCGTTGCCGGTTCCTTGCTGCAGGCCAATCGCGAGTTTGTCTTCTACATCGTTGTCATGCTGGTGCTGATCGGCGTCATGACGGCGGTGCATCGCGCGGTCGGTTTGACCGCGCCGCTGCTCTGGGCGTTTTCCGTCTGGGGCCTGCTGCACATGGCGGGCGGTCTGCTGCCGCTGCCGGACGGCTTGCCTCACGACGGCCGGCACGCGGTCCTGTACAGTCTCTGGCTGGTACCGGAGCGGCTGAAGTTCGACCAGGTGGTGCATGCCTACGGCTTCGGCGTCACCACCTGGCTGTGCTGGCACGCCTTGAGCACGGGGTTGTGGCGGCGGTTTGGCGTGCGACCGGCCCCCAGTGCCGGCCTGCTCACCCTTTGCGCGGCCGCCGGCATGGGCTTTGGCGCCCTCAATGAGGTCGTCGAGTTTGTCGCCGTGCTCAGCCTGCCCGACACCAATGTTGGCGGGTATGAAAACACCGGCTGGGATCTGGTGGCCAACCTGGCCGGGGCGGTCATTGCCGCCCTGTGGCTGCGCCGCAGCAGCGCCGCGCGCGACTAGGGGGTTTTTCCATAAAATCGTTTTTCAGCTTGCCGAAAGGCCGGGGCGTTCTAAATTAACGCTTCCTTAACCGGACGAGGAATGGCTTTTTTGGCAGGAGTGGGGGTTTCCCCGCTCCTTTTTTGTCTGGACACGGCTTTCATTTATGATCAGCGAACTCAAAGCATTATTCGACTACTACGAGAAAGAGAAGGGCATCGACCGCGACAAGATGGTCGAAGCCCTGCAGCAGGCTCTTCTCGCAGCCTCGAAAAAGAGCATTGGCCCGGCGCGTGAGTTGCGCATTGTCATCGATCCCGACAAGGGCACGATCAAGGCTTGGGCGCGGCTGGTTGCCGTTGAAACGGTCAGCAATCCCTGGGAGGAGATCCCCATCGACAAGGCGCGCAAGGTCAAGAAGGACGCCCAGCCAGGCGACGAGATCGACCTTGAGGTGACGCCGAAGAACATGGGTCGCATCGCCGCCCAGACGGCCAAGCAGACCATGCTGCAGCGCCTGCGCATGGCTGAGAAGGAGAACCTGTACGACGAGTTCAAGGACCGCACCGGCGACGTCGTCAGCGGCGTCATCCGCCGTTTCGACAAGTCCGACGTCGTCGTCGACCTCGGCAAGTTCGAGGGCATCATGCCGTCCAAGGAGCGCGTGACCACCGAGGATTACACCCCGGGTGACCGCATGCGCTTTTATGTCAAGGCGGTCGAAAAGGAGGGCGCCCGCGGCCCCGAGATCATCCTGTCGCGCGCCCACGTCAATTTCGTCCGCCGGCTGTTTGAGTTTGAAGTCAGCGAGATCGCCGATCGCACGGTGGAGATCGCCAGCATCGCCCGCGAGGCGGGTTATCGCACGAAGGTTGCCGTGCACAGCGCCGATGACAAGGTGGACCCGGTCGGCGCCTGCGTCGGCATGCGCGGCGCGCGCGTCAAGAACATCGTCCGCGAGCTCAACAACGAGAAGGTCGACATCATCCGCTGGCACGCCGATCCGGCGACCTTCATTCGCGAGGCGCTCAAGCCGATCAAGGTGCTCAGCATCCAGGTGGCGCCGGATCGCAGTTCAGCGCGGCTGACGGTGAGCGACGAGGAGTTGTCGAAGGCCATTGGCCGCCGCGGCCAGAATGCCCGCCTGACCTCGCGTCTGGTCGGCATGGAACTCAACATCGAGCGCGATGAGCACGCCGCCGAGGTGTTCGAGGGCCAGATGGACACCGCCGCCCACGACCTCGAGAACGCCCTTGGCATCAACCTCGACACCGCCCGCAAGCTCATCCAGGGCGGCCTCGGCGATCTCGGCATGCTCATGCAGGTCGAACTCGAGGACATCACCGACGCCCTTCAGGGCGACGCCCAGCTCGCCGCCCAGGTGTTCGAGCGCATCCAGTCCTACACCCCCAAGGGAGAGCAGCCATGAGCCTGCCCTCCTGCCCAGTTTTTTGTCAACCCCGCCTGACCGCCGCCCCCGCCGTTCGCCCGTCCCACGCCTCTCATGCCCAGCCGACCCTCATCTTCGAAAGCC
>JAEYYS010000499.1 GCA_023428335.1 Verrucomicrobiota bacterium
GCCTTGGCCTGGCGGGCGGGTTGGGCGGGATCGGCAGCGCGGGTGGGATCGGGGCTGGCGGCGGCTTCGGCCCCCGCTTCGGCGGCGCCCTGGACGAGGGCGTCGGCTTCCAGCAGTCGGGCGGCGGTGGCGAGTTGGTCGGTCTTTTCCTGCAGGGCTGTCAGCGCCTCACCGGCGTTGGGGGCTTTCCCGAGATCGCGCGCCAGTTGGTCCGCGGCACGGCTGGCGCGGTTGGTGTCGAGCGCGGCCTCGCGGTTGGTGAGCGGGTTCTGCTCACGCAGCACCCCCTGATCCTCCAACTGGCGCGCGGCCTGGGTCAACGCGCGCTGGGCGCGTTCGGCGGCGCTGAGGTTCTCCGCGTCGCGGCGCGGGCGCACCTTCGGATTGCGGGCTTCAGCCACCGCCTGCTTGAGTCCGGTCTGGGCCTCGGTCAGGGCGGCGAGAGCCGGATTGTCCTGCTTGGCCAGGCGCTCGCGCTGCTCGGCGGCACGGTTGGCGGCGCTGTCGGCCAGGGTTGTAAGGGCGTCGGCGGCGCGCTGCAGGCGCTGGCGGTGGTTGTCGGAGGCCCCGTACAAGTGTTCCGGACTCTTGGTCTGCTCCGGTTTGTCGAGGCTGGCGCCGAGGTCGGCGGCGGTTTCAGTCAACTGCTTGCGAGTCTCCTCAAGCTGGCGCTGTTGGGAGCCATCGGTCACGGACTGCAGGTTCTCCAGCTCGCGCTGCAGGCCTTCGCCGGCGAGCAGGGCGGCGCGCTGCTGCTCCTGCCACTTGGGGCGCTGGGCGGCGTCGCGGTTGGCCGGCAGCGACTGGTCGGTCAGCAGGCGCTCCTGGCGGCTGAGTTGGCGGGCGGACTGGGCGGCGATGCGCGCGCCATCCTCGGCGGCGAACGCGCGCAGGGCCTGGGCGACTGCCTCGGCATCGGCACTGGCGGCGGCGGCTTGGCGGCGCAGGGGTTCGGTGCTCTCGATGTCGCCCTCTGCCAGGCTTTGCAGTTGTGCCAGCGGCGCCTGGCGGAGGTGGGCGAGGCGTTCGCCGACCAGGCGCATTTCAGCGGCTTCAAGATGTCCTGGGGCGGTGGCAGCGGCCTGCTTGAGGCGCTCCCAGAGGTCGTCGGCGCTGTCGCGCACCTGGCTCAGTTCGGTCTGGGCACGTGCCAGCGAACTCTCGGGCGACTCCTTGCGCTGCTGGCGGGTCGACTTCTGCACGGTCTCCATCGCCTTGCGCAGGTCGCGCGCCTTGTCCGTCAGTGTGGCGGCCTGCTGGGCGAGCCGGCGGGTTTCCTCGGCCCACTGGCGCTGGAGCGGATCGACGGTTTGTTCCTGGACGATGACGCGCACGACCGGCGACTCGGCCTTCTGGCCCTTGAGGTCGGTGGCGATCAGCTTGAGCAGAACGGTGTCGCCGGGTGCCACCTGCATGGGCGCGAGTGGCAACACGCTTTGCACCTCGGTTTCGCGGCCTGACTTGTCGGCGAGCGCGCGTTCCACCCAGGTGCCACCGTTGACGGCGTGGGCGACGGCGACGGCAGCCAGGCCGACATCATCGCTGGCGAAACCCTGCAGGCGCACGGAGGTGTCGGCGAGCAGGGCAATCTGTTCCTGGGGTTCGAGAATCTGGGCGATCGGGGGCAGGTCCGGGATGGTGCTGATGCGCCAGGGCGAGGCTTCCTCGTTGGTGAAACCCGTCTCGTCGGCGGTCAGTGCGATCTGCCAGGCCTCCTGGCCGGCGGCGAGGATCCACTCGGCCTGCAGGCGGCTATCGGGCAGGGAAGTGACGGTGAGCGGTTCCGGTCGCTCGGCATGCTCGGGATTGAGTTGCAGGCGGCCAGTGCGTACCGGCTGGTTGGCCTTGAGGGTGAGACGCACGGCCGAGCCTTCCAGCGCCTCCAGATCGCCATGTTCCTCGCTCACTTCAGTGGCCGGCAGGCCGGTGTAGGCGGGGGGTGTCAGGGTCTTGACGAACTCGATGAGGCGCGGCCGTGGACGGGCGGAGAGCCGGTGCCAGGGGCTGATGGCATCGCCGGCATGCAGACGGTAGCGCACATCGGTCTGGCCGATGCCGAGGCTGGCTTCGTGGCGCTGGCCGACACCGGGACGCATCGCTTCCAGTCGGCTGCGTGCGCCCTCCGGTTGGCTTTCCAGCTGCACCGGGCCGGTGAAGAGGCCGGTGACTTCGGCGACGATGGGGATCTCCGAGTGGAAGGCGGCGAGTGTGTCGGCGGGCGCCGGCTCGACGAGGCGGATCACCGCGCTGGCGGGGCGGGGCAGGTTGGCGAAGGGCACGGCGGCGCGCGCCAGGAAGCCGGGCAGGTGCAGGGCCGGGATGCAGCTCAGGCCGGCGATGAGCAGGGCGAGGCTGCCGCAGCCGAGCAGCCAGCTGCGCAGGGCGCGCACCGGCAGCAGGCTGCGCACGTCGAGATCCTGCACCGCCGCGGCGACCTCGTCCTGCAGGCGGGCACGCAGTTCGGCCGACTCGCCGGCATGACCCTCGGCCAGTTCGACCGCGGCGAGCAGGCGTTCGTGCAGGCCGGGAGCGACACTTTCCAGCAGGCGCGCGGTGCCGAGGTCGTTGCCAGCCTCGCGCAGGTGGCTGAGGGCGGTGCGCCAGGCGGCGAAGGCGGCGGCGGCATAGGCGCTCAGGGTCGTCCATGGGCGCAGGGCTTCGGGCAGGAAGCGGGCGCGGTCGAGCAGGGCGGCGGCGAGGGCGGCGGTCAGCGCGATCAGTGCAAAGC